>QQUO01000347.1 GCA_008501575.1 Pseudomonadota bacterium | reverse complement strand
GAGACACAGTACCGCGAAACAGAGAAGCAATGACGCCAGCAACTGAGAGAAACCGAGGCCAAACTGAATGAACTTCAGCAAGCCAAAGGCACCGAAAGTCAGTTAATTTTGAGTGATGAGCAACAGCGAGAAATTGAACGCTTTAAACAACGCAAACTGGAAGTTCGGAAAAATTTACGCGAAGTAAAAAGAAATTTAAACAAAGACATCGAAGCGCTGGGAAATCGCATTAAATTTATTAACATCGCTCTTGTACCAATACTGATCTCCCTGATGGTGATATTAATTTCTGCATTTCGCAGTCGTCGAAAGGAGTATGCCAATGTCAAAAAGTAAAACCTTATTGGGTTTATTTATTGTGGCCGGATTTTTGGCTTTTTATCTGTTACAAAAGGAACCAAAAAACACACAAGACGAACGATTTATTGCTGCCCTTAGCGCCAATGAATCGGCCGTCAATTCCCTGACTCGGGTTTTGGTTAGTCAGGGTGATCAGCAGTTTGATATGGTTAAAGAGGATACCGGCTGGCGTTTAAATGATGGTTTTTATGTCCGCATGGATTCCTTGAGTAAGTGGATTCAGGCCTTAAAAAATGCCCGACTAATCGAACCAAAAACGGCCAACCCAAATAATTTTCCGGCTTTATCTCTAACGGAAAACGATTTGCGGGTTCGTATATACCAGAACCAGACACTTATTTCAGACATTATTTTAGGACAATCCGGTCGCACCCCTGATGCCCGCTTTGTGCGTTTTTATGATGACAATCAATCTTGGCTGGCATCGGGACTCAATGGCCTGACATCTTCTGTTGAGGTCTGGCAATTGGCCTTGATTTTTGATGTACCAGACAGTCAGGTTAAAGTCATTGAATGGAGTGCAGATAAAACCTTACGCTTTACGAAAAACACTGAATCCGGGCAATGGCAACAAGCGAATGAGCAAACAGCTTCGGCATCATTAGACCCTCAAAAAATTGCAACATTGGCGGCCAGTTTATCCGGATTTAGAATCCAACAAGCCAATAAAACCACAGCAGATTCGCTCAAACCATGGCAAAGCTTTGTGTTTGGTTTAGAAGCAGGTCGCCAAATCAGCATAGAGGTATATCGAACAGACAGCGACACGACCTTCTTTAAAGTGGCTGACAGTCAACAACCAGGCCGATATGAAGGCTGGCAAATGACACTGCCTGATTATAAATTAGAGACATTTTTAATCGAGCAATCGGCTGTTTTTGATACGCAGTCGGAGGGCGATGATGTCATTAACTCTGCTGAAAATAATAACACAACTGATGGGCAGCAACCGTCAACATGACCAAACAAGCGCCATACTATTTAATATTGGCTGCCTTTTATGGGCTTACGGCGGTGGCTTTGGGTGCTTTGGGTCAGCATCTTCTGGGTCTTGACAGCGGTACACGTGCTTATGCTTTATTTCAACATGCTTTCATCTATCAGTTGATTCATGCCTTATTGCTTATTTGGGTGGCAACCCAATTACATCATGGCTTTTGGCTTCGGGCGGCGGCCTTGGCCATTAGTTCGGGTGTTTTATTATTTTGTGGTGGTTTGTATCTTTTGGTGTTTGTTGGGGAAACCCCGGTGTCATGGATGACCCCAATTGGCGGCAGTTTACTTATTTTGGGCTGGTTTAATGTGGTGATTCATGGTTTTAAGCAGTTGTTTAGTACAGGCTTGTAGCTAAAAAAAATTAAGCAACAGCCCTAATGGTGTTAATAAATCATTAATTGCACGGGTTTTTGGTTGGATTGAACATATAAATTGGGAAATCAGTCACATTTATGGCTGTTTTTCAAATTAGACTATGACCGATACCACCTGAGAATGCTGCCATGAAAGATCATCGTCAAAGTCGCCGCCAATTAGTCACCGGTTTATCAACGGTCGGCTTATTAACTGTTTTACCGTTTACACCCCTTACTGCCGCCAGAGTCAAAGCCCCATTGGTGGCACCCAAAAAGCAGATTACCGGGTTAAAGGCATCGCCATTACCGGGGCTGTCATTTGCCGCCATGGTATTAAGTCGTTTGGGCTATGGGGTGACTCCGGGCGTGATGGATGAAGCATATTTTCAAGGACTGGGGGCCAATGACGCCACTCGCTTAAGTCAATTTGTGAACCAGCAATTGGCCGGTGGCAATGATGTTGAAGTCAATCAGCGTATCAATCAAGCCGGTACTTATGAAACCTTGAATAAATCTTTGAACGCATTGTGGGTTGATTATCACATTGATATTAATAATCAAACCAGTTCCAGTCAGCCAGTGAGTGAGCATATGCGGTTAAAATTCCTGCGAGCCACTTATTCGCTGTTTCCTTTACGTGAGCGTATTGCTGAATTTTGGCACAATCATTTTAGTATATATGGCTATGATTATTACGCCCGTTCGGTGTGGAGCAGCTGGGACCGGGATGTGATTCGAACCCATATGTTGGGTAATTTTAAAGACTTTTTAATTGCCACTGCCCGGCATCCGGCAATGTTGTATTACCTCGATAATTACAATAATTCAAAGGCTGAACCCAATGAAAATTACGGTCGTGAGATGATCGAATTACATACTCTGGGTGTGGAAAATTATTATGGTTTGGCACAACCCAATGAAGTGCCCATGACATTTGTTAACGAGTCTGGCGGACCCTGGCCATCGGATGGCATGATTCAAGAATTCTATGTGGATAATGATGTGTATGAAACGGCGCGGTGCTTAACCGGTTGGCGGGTCAACGATTCAACCTATAGCCCATTGACTGATACCGGTGAGTTTTATTATGACAGTGGTCGCCACGATACGTTTGCTAAATCTGTTTTAAGCGGTGGTTTCCAGAATTTCTCGGCTAATCAGGGTGAAACCGATGGTTTCGAGGTCATGGAAATGTTGGCATATCATCCCGGAACGGCCAAACACATTGCCGGTAAATTAGCCCGGGCCTTTATCAGTGATAACCCACCGCAACAGGTGATTGATGATGTGGCCACGGTATTTTACGATAACCGCTATGCCCCCAACCAATTGGAATTGGTGTTTAAAGCATTGTTTAACCATGCGGCGTTCAGTGATCCGCAGTACTGGCAAAGCAAAGTGAAGCGGCCTTTTGACGTGGTGGTCTCGGCAATGCGGGCTTGTGATGCAGATTTTACCATTCATCCTGATGACGGCGACAGCAACAGTTTTGTTTATCGTATGGATGACACCGGGCATTTCCCCTATGAGTGGCGACCACCGAATGGTTATCCCACAGATTCAAATTTCTGGCTCAGTTCAACGGCTTTGGTACAAACCTGGAAAACTGTGGATTGGCTGATTGACCATAACAGTACCTCCAGCACCTCCAGCCCTTTATTACCCATCGTTCCATATGCGGTGCAACATTTTCAAGGTTTACCCCAGAATCAGTTAACTCCGGACAATTTATTGTCCTTTTGGATGTCTCGGATTTTTGATCAAACCCCGGTGGGAGGTTGGGTCGGCGACCCGGTATTTGAGTCGATTATAACTTTCTTTTTAACCCGTCCCGAAGATAATTCATACCCGCAATGGCCGCGTGATAATGACATTCCATTGGAAGATTTGGCTGATAATAACTGGCCGTACTATTGGCATGAACGGCTCCGAGGCGCTGTTAAGCTGATGATTGCCTCACCTTAATTTATGCAACGGTAGGAGAACTAATATGAGTGATATGAACCGTCGAAACTTTTTAAAAACTTCTGCCTTGCTTGCCGGTATGACCGGCGTCAAAATCAGCCGCGCCAACAGTTTAAGATCCACCAGCCAACCCATCGTGATTGATTTATTTATGCGCGGTGGCATGGATGGCTTGAATTTGGTGCCGCCATTTTCTGGTGCTAATCGTATTGAATACGAAATACTGCGTCCGGATTTGCAAGTGCCCTTAACAGGCACCAATCAAATTTTGGATTTGGGCGAAGTTTTTGGCTTTCATCCGGCTGCCACTGGTTTTCGGGATTTATACTTAAGTGGTGATTTAGCCATTATTCATGGCACCGGCTTACCTAAACCACAAGTGACGCGCAGTCATTTTGATGCCACCAAACTCACTGAATTGGGCACCCCTGATAGCACCACCACAGCCGACGGCTGGTTGACCAGGCATTTACAGAGTTCACCACAAATTACCGGTGCCGAGGTGATTCCGGTGTTGGTGTCGAGTAATTCTAAGCCAATTAGCTTATACGAATATTTTAACGCCTTAACGGTCGACCAGGTGAGTGGCTATCACCCCAATCCGGGTCGTTATGAGGATCAACATGTGGCGGCCATTGGTGGTATGTATGCAGGTGCGACAGCCATGGATCAGGC
>QQUO01000134.1 GCA_008501575.1 Pseudomonadota bacterium | reverse complement strand
GGCGACGGTTTGAGCACCACCTGAAACTGATAATAATGCTGCAGGCGATTCGGGTTATCACCATAGCGACCATCGGTGGGTCTGCGACACGGCTGCACATATGCACTGTTCCACGGTTCGGGACCAATTGCCCGCAAAAATGTTGCCGGATGAAAGGTTCCTGCCCCCACTTCTAAATCCAAAGGCTGCACCACCACACAACCATTGTCCGCCCAAAACTGCTGCAATTGAAGTATTAAATCCTGAAAAGTCAGTACCTGTTTATCCATGTGAAAATTGGAAAGTCAAAGAAAGGTGCATTATAAATGAATGCTCTTGCGACTTCATTCACTTTTGCTCTTGTAATTTATTGTTCAAAAGTGGCCTACAGGATGTAGGTCTGGCGTGAGCAGGCCGAAATTGTTCCAGACAATAATCGACATTTCCCACATCCATGTGGGACGACGCGGAAGCCACAAAGCGCGTCGCTATCGCATCCTTGCAAGCGAGATAATCTCTGTATTCCTTACAGCCATGCAAATTGATGCGGTCGTTGCCGGAGTGCGGGAACGGGGTAAATGGATCTACTCAAAGCCGTCTTTAAAAATAATATCCGGGTCTTCAAAGCCGTTTTTAAAGATTAAATCAGGTAATATTTGAGCCACGCAGTTATCACAGACCAGGGCAAAGTCCTGGCGGTTGGTGGTTGGATTATGCGGGTTGAGTGCGTCACCCATAATATTGGCGGCCAAAACCTCAATGGTGAATGGGTTGCCTGAATGTTGTGTCGCTTTTAAGAACACAGCTTCCATGTTATTTTTACGATCAGGACTGCCGCCGGTGACTGAAAAACCATCAAAGCCGAATTGGTTGCCAAAATAAGTATTGGCACCGCTATTAACTGACAAATCAAGATCATTAACCCAGGCCGGATTGCTGCCGCCTAAACCGGCACCCGGTGCGTCGGTCCATACCAGCATAATTTTCACCGCTTCAGCCGGATTAGCCGGTGTCAGTTGCACCGTGTATTGATTACCTGAGTTAGTAAACAGAGTTTGTTGATCGATGAGCCAAAGCTGCTCGGTGGGATTAATTATTTTGTCTAAATTAACCCGACCCCAACCCTGTTTTCGGTCCGGGGCATGGCCCATAACATTGCCATTGGCATCGTTAAAACCGGCTAAGTCGTCGGCTTTGGCCATAAAGACGGCTTTAATCAGGGCGGAACTGGGATCAACGCCATGGCTGTTTTTATACTGTTCCCAATACAAAGACACGGCACCGGAAATCACCGGTGAGGCCATGGATGTACCACACATTAAATCATAACCAGTGCTGCTATCTGGAGCATCAGTGGAACAACCCGGTGCCACAATATGCGGCACCAAACGCCCATCACAAGCCGGACCATGAGCACTGTTGTAGGACACATCAAATAAGGCATTCAACTGACTGCCAGTGCCGGATTGTAATTTAGTGGAACCCACGGCAAATAAATTTTTGGCTTCATCGGGTGAACCCAAAGAAGACGGCGCACAGGCGCTGCTGTTCCAGTCGCCATTGCCGTTCATAATTGACCACACCGGCATCACCGGTTGATTGCCCGGGATATCGGGATTGGCATCGCGGGCAATCATATCAATTTCCATGGTGGGAATATCGTAACCCTGTGGTGAACCGGTGGGCCCCCAGGAATTGTTGGTGAGTAAAGCACCACTGATTTGAGAATCTTTATAAATGGACAACATGGCGCCTGCACCTATCATACCATCTGATTGACCTGGGTCGGTCAATGGCTCATAGAGTTGTTCTACGATTCTAACTCCCGGCGCCACACCTAAGCCGCGATTAAAGCCACCTGAATCAAAGGCATTATTCACACCGGTACCAGCAATGGCACCGGCCACATGTGTGCCGTGGTCATCGGTGGTATTTCCGCAGCTTGGACCGGGGCCCGAGCAGCTTATAAATTGTCCCACCAAGTCCGGGTGATTGTTAAAAATACCACCATCAACCACGCCAACGGTCACACCGCTTCCATCGACACCGGCGGCCGTTAACCAACTTTGATAACCCGGCACCACGGTTAAGGCGCCATTATATGCACCGACAATGGATTGCTGGCTCATTTCACCCCGTGGGCCACCATCGGTGGCGACTTTTTGAATGGTGAGCAAACCCGGAATTTCAGCCGCCGCCTGATATTGGCTGCCCGGAAAAATAAAATTGATGGCGGATAAATTTTTATCAATACTGACCGTTGAGTGAATCAAAGCGCCCAGCTGAATCAATTCAGCCTGGCTTTGTGCTAATTGCTCTGTCACCACCAAAGCCATACTTGCTATCCTGTCTGCAGAGAGACTGCGATTGTGTTTAGCCACCCGCAAAGCACTCACCAGATAATGACTTGCCCGGATACCGGCCAATTGCTTCAGTGAACCTTGTTGTTGCGGTGTGGCCGAAACAATCCATGAAAAAGGTGCCAATGGTTTTATGGGTTTAATGTGTTTTTGTTTTAAGTCACTCAGCCATTTATTTTTTAGCGGACCATCAAACTGGACAATAAAAAGCTGTGGCGTGTTTACCCCACGGGATAATGAATGATCAAAGAACCAGACATTATTAGGCCATTGCGGTTGACGTATATCTATGCTGAGATTATCGATGGTAAAATTAAAAGGATGCGAAACGACATGAACAGAAGTATCGGTAATTACGGATTGTGAGGGTAATTGGCTTTCGGCAAGCCATAAAAAATTCGGGTATTCGATGGCCACATCCGCCAACTCACGCTTCAATTGCGGACTTGGATTATCCAGCCTAATCCATTGGTCAGCAGCCTCGACTAAATGCGCCAGTAGCAACATGGCTAATGCCCCACATAGTTTAAACTTCACCAGCACCCAATAAATCCTGTTAAATTTTGATGTGAAAGGATTTTGCCTGCTTAAAAACTAAAATACAAGTTGTATTTCGGTGTCATCAACCCAATAATACCCATGAGTTGGTCGGGCAATCGCGGGTGCTTCACGCATTCGAGGAAAGTCCGGGCTCCACAGGACAAAGTGCCGGATAACGTCCGGGAGGCGCGAGCCTACGGCCAGTGCAACAGAGAGCAGACCGCCCCTCACCTAGCTTGATGATTTGTTCATCAAGTTAGGTGAGGGGTAAGGGTGAAAGGGTGCGGTAAGAGCGCACCGCGACTTTGGTAACAAAGTCGGCACGGTAAACCCCACTTGGAGCAAGACCAAATAGGAAAACAAATGGTGTGGTCCGCACTTGTTTTCGGGTAGGTTGCTTGAGAGCGACAGTAATGTCGTCTCCAGATGAATGATTGCCACGATTTATCGTACAGAACCCGGCTTACAGACCAACTCAATTTTTTTAATTTCAACCGCTGATAACGATGTCAGATAGCCACGAACATTCAACAGATGACTTATCGACAGATGATTTTTGGTTAGATGGTAACCACTGTTCTCCGGCGCACCAAAGCAAAACCCTGACACTGCTCGATGAACTAAGAGCAGATGAAGACATCAAACAAATTTTCATCGCTTTTCACCAAATAAGAAACAACCCGGATAAATTAACTCAGGCTGTATCAAATCTAACCGATAACCAGCAAAAAACCTTAGATGACCTATTAAAAATCCATCAGGCCGATTGGTTACTCAATCCCAAATCCAATAATGCTGAAGGCCTGCGACGACTGTTATTTGCCATGCTCAATGATGTTCGTTTGGTACTCATTTTATTGGCCGAACAATTGGTGCTGATGCGTGCCGCGCTTAATTTTTCCACTGACTTACAAAAACAACTGGCAACCTCAACCATGACCTATCATGCGGCTTTGGCCAACCGCTTGGGTGTGTGGCAAATCAAATGGGAATTAGAAGATTTGTCATTTCGTTATTCAGACACCGTCACTTACCGCATGATTGCCAATAAATTGGCAGAAAAAAGGGATGATCGTGAACAGTTTATTGCACGCTGCTCAGCAGAACTGCAGCAAGCGCTAAAAAAACATGACATCGATGCGGATATCGCCGGTCGGCCGAAGCATATTTACAGTATCTATAAGAAAATGCAGCAGAAAAACCTGCAGTTTGAAGGTTTATACGATATTCGCGCCATTCGGGTATTGGTGGATTCTGTGGCCGATTGTTATGCGGCATTGGGATTGGTGCACGCCAATTGGCCTCATGTGCCCAAGGAATTTGATGATTATATTGCCCAACCCAAAGGAAACATGTATCAATCTTTACACACGGTGGTGATGGTTGATGGTAAAACCTTAGAAGTGCAAATTCGCACCCACCAAATGCATGAACATGCAGAACTCGGTGTGGCTGCCCATTGGCGCTATAAAGACGGTAGCAAGGAAGACAGCGGCTATGACAAGAAAGTTAACTGGATGCGCGAATTACTCAATGAAAATGCCCACAGTGATGATTTATTAGATGCTTTTCAATCAGACACCCAGGAAGAACGTATTTATGTCTTTACTCCTGAAGGTGATGTCATCGATCTTCCCAATGGCAGTACCGCGGTGGATTTTGCCTATCAAGTGCACACTGAAGTGGGACATCGCTGTCAAGGGGCTAAGGTTAATGGCGCCATTGTGCCCCTGACCCGACCTTTAAAAACCGGTGAACAAATTGAAATCTTGACCGCCAAGGAGCCCAAGCCATCCAAAGACTGGCTGTATGAACAATCGGGTTATTTACAAAGCGCTCGAGCGCGGGCCAAGGTAAGGCAATGGTTTCGTGAAAACGATTTTGACAAGAACCTCACCATTGGCAAGGACATGCTGGAAAGCGAACTTAATAAATACGCCCTGCAGCATGCCGATATAAATAAATTACTCGCTTCATTTAATCTCCAGAGTTTAGATAAATTATACGCCATGATTGCCACCGGTGACATCACAGTATCACAGGTATTAAGGCGTGCCGATCAACAGCTTAATCCGAAGAAAAAAGTACCTAAAACCACCCCAAAAACCCTCTCAAAAAAAGCCAGCCCCAATGATTTGGTGGTGGAAGGTGTAAGTGATTTAAAAACATCCTTTGCCGCCTGCTGTAAACCCATACCCGGTGATGCCATTGGTGGTTTTATCACCCGTACCCGCGGTATCAGTGTCCATCGTCACGGCTGTGTAAACTATATCCACATGATATCAGAAGAACCCAACCGCCTGATTAATGTTCACTGGCAAGACAGCTTGTCAGATTACCACAGCAGTGTGTTGCACATTATTGTGGATGACCGTAAAAATGTGATTAAAGACATCAGTCATTTATTGGCACAGTTGGACAGTGACATTATGGCGCTGAATACAGATACGTCCAGTGACGACAATGCCGTGCATATTGAAATTGCCATCCAAACCCAGGATTTTGATCATTTAAATCGTGTGATTAACCGTTTATCCACTTTACAGGCGGTAAAGGATATCCGGCGAAAATCTTAATTTCTTTTCAGGCACAAAAAAACCGGCTCTAATGGCCGGTTTTTTTATGACATTAATGAGTAAGTTACTTTGCTTCTTGTAAAGCCAAAGTTTCAGCCACTTTAATGACATCGTCACGAGAACGCATTTGTTCTCGGTTAGGGGTGTATTTTCCATTAACCACCAATGTTGGTGTTGATGTTATGTTCATCGCTTGCATCATTTGCATGCCTTTGCGAATTTGACCATCCACCATAAAGGATTTAGCGGTTGACAGGAATTTATCTCTGTCGACATTAAATGAGCCAGCAACCCAATCAGCCACATCCTCTATGTTACGGAATTGTTTCTTATGTTGGTGAATGGCCGCAAAAAAAGGTGCATGAACCTGATCCAATAAATTCATGGCTTCAAAGGTGTAAAAGGCTTGTGCATGGGGCCGCCATTGCGGATAGAAGACCACCGGTACCCGTTGTACTTTAACACCATCAGGCAGATCAGCTTCCAGTCGTTTCATATAAGGTTGAAAGGAATTACAGTGAGCACACATGTAGCTGAAAAATTCATAAATAACAACATCATCGCGTCCGGTGTCCCAGGCTGGCGTAATAACATTATAATGAATGCCGGCTTGGTAATCACTGGTTGCTGCAGTACTGATAGGATGGTTATGTCCTGTATGATCGTCCACTTGTTCTGCCGCTTGTTCAACCACTTGTTCAACCACTTCTTGTGCCTGTTCTTGTGCTTCAGCAGTTTGTTCAACGACAGCCTCTTTAACTTCTTTGTCGACTTTTTCCTGAAGATCCTGTTTCACCGCCTGGGTGGTTTCAGCGACTTGTTTTTTAACCGCTGTTTCGTTGTCTGATTCATTGGCTTGTGAACATCCCCAAATGAGGGTTATTGCCAGTAAAAGTATCAGTTTTTTCATATATATTCCTCGTTTATTAGCGTTACTATGGACTGAATGAATGTGGCAAAGTTCAGTTATTCTGCCGCTTGTAAGCCCTGCATATAACTGGCAACCGCTTCAATTTCTTCCTGGGTCATGTATTTGGCGATATCTGCCATTATTTTGCCGTTGACATCATCTTTGCCCGGCACCACACGGCCTTGTTTAAATAAGTTTAATTCATTAACCATATAAGCGGCATGCTGATTGGCCACCACCGGATAACCACTTAAGGGATTACCTTGACCGGTTGGTCCATGACAGGCTAAACACGCAGGAACATCCCGGTCTTTAATGCCACCCTGATATATGGCTTCACCTAATTCAATTTTAGCGGGATCTGCTGCCAATAATTTAGCCTCTTGTTGCCCAAAATAAGCGGCCAAATCAGCCATATCCTGTTCCGATAATGCCATGGTCATCGGCATCATGGTGGCGCTGGGCCGATCGCCATTTTTAAATAATTTTAACTGCCGCTCAGAGTACTGAGGATGCTGGCCGGCTATGGTTGGCCAAATTGGATTAACACTGTTTCCATCAGTACCATGACAAGCCATACATGTGGCGGATAAAGCCTGACCTTTCTCGGCATCGCCTTGGGCCATCAATTGACCGGTAAATATGATTAAAACCACCAAAACAATCTGTTTCATAAGGACCCCTAACGGTTTATTGATTAACAAAGTGCGCTATTATAACGCAATCTCAGCAGTCAAACATATCAAAATTGAAGCCAGTCCATTAAAATACCTTGTCTTAAAACAGCCAGCCGCTTGGTGTTGGTTAATTGCGTATATAATTCCAGCTTGAGTAAAATCCCTATGAGTCAATTATTTAATCAGAGCCAATATTTAGTCAGCGCCTACCGCTATGACCAATTGCCCGAAGATGAGGGGCAAGAGATTGCTTTTGTGGGCCGTTCCAATGCGGGTAAAAGTACCACCATCAATGCCCTGACCAATCATAAAGGCTTGGCCAAGGTCAGCAAAACCCCCGGCCGCACCCAGTTATTTAATTGTTTCGAGTTTGCCCCCGGTCAACGGTTAATCGATTTACCCGGCTATGGTTATGCCAAAGTGCCTGAAAAAATGCGCAAACATTGGCAAAAGGAAATTGATTATTACTTAATGAACCGCCAAAGCCTCATCGGCGTGGTAATCATCATGGACATACGCCATCCCATGAAAGCCTTTGATGAACAAATGATTCATTGGGCAGCGCAATCCGGCTTACACAGCCATGTGTTATTAAATAAAGCCGATAAACTCAGTCGCTCAGAAATGACCAAAGCCCTGCTCACCACCAAAAAAGACATCGCAAAACTTAGTCAGACCACCACCTGTCAGACTTTTTCAGCACTGCGTAAACAGGGTGCAGATGTGCTATCAGCCACCATCAGTCCCTGGTTTGTGAATAATGATGAATAAAAAACACCACTTTGGCATCATCAGTTTAGAATGCCAAAGTTCGTTAATAAACACTTTAGATAAATCCCAAGCCACTCAATTAGGCGACCAAATGGCCAGTGAGTTAAGCAAAGTCTTGCGCTTAAGTGCTGATGTGTCCCTGGTGGTTGCCGCAGCCTGTTATCCCACCGAAGCAATGCTGACTCCTCACTTTGTTATCCATAATAATTTATTAAAATACGCCTCGGCGGTCTTTCAAGGTGAACAGCAACAACACCGGGTACTGGCCATCGGCGCCCATCAAGGCAATATGCCGGAAGGTTTACAGCCACCGGATTCAGGCGCACCCCTAATGCATGTGCCTTTTGTGTTAATCTCAGAGGATGAAGCGGTTTGTCATCGATTTGAGGAAACCCTGCTGGATAAAGGCATGGTTTCACCACCCACATATCAATTATTACGGGATTTTTTCCAAGGTCCGATTATCCACGCCAATTACATGACCCATTTGGATTTAATCGCCATGATGCACAACCATTATGATCAAGTGGGTATGCACCATTTATGGCAAGTGATTGAAACCGCCTTATTGGCCGCTGAACCCCATTTTGATTATAACCACAACCACCAGTCCTTTTATCTGCGTGGACAGACAGTCTTTATGCCTTTTGTACCACTTCATGCATTCCGCCAAGAAAACCCGGGCAGTACCACACAGGGTTTCATTCAATGGTTACTGGCACAACGTCTGGCCGCTGAAGTGTTTCAAAGTCACGGCTTAAAGACCGCATTTTTTTTAAGTGATAATCCATGCCGGCACTTAGACGATGACAGCATCAAAAGTAATCTGATTAAAAGCGATTTTTATCACCACACACAACCATCTGAACGACGTCCCCAACAGCCCCAATTGGTGGATTATATGGACCCCGATGCCGGTTATGTGTGGACAATATTAACCGAAACAAATGGCCAACAACTGTGCTTTTACCCACTTAATAAAACCGGTCAAGCGGCCATTGATGCTTATCTCGAAACCAATCACGGCGAGCTTTATCACGCTGCCGATAAACGCAAGCAACGCCTGGATGGGCGTTTACAGGAGTCCTCAGGATGTCATTAGACCCCCACAGCATCATTGAAAACCTCAATGAAACCCAAGCCCAGGCGGTCACCACCGATGCCCAACACGCCCTGGTTCTGGCCGGTGCCGGCAGTGGTAAAACTCGGGTTTTGGTGCACCGCATCGCCTGGTTAATAACCGCAGAATTTGTTTCACCTTTCAGTATTTTGGCTGTCACCTTTACCAATAAAGCCGCCGCTGAAATGCGTAATCGGGTGGCCCATATGCTCAATCGCGAAGTCCGAGATTTATGGATTGGTACTTTTCATAGTATTGCCTTGCGATTGTTGCAGATTAACAATGAAGCCGCCGGTTTACCCCGTAATTTCCAAATTTTGGACAATGATGACCAATACCGTTTAATTCGGCGGTGCCTGAATGAATTGGAATTGGATGAAAAACAATGGCCACCACGCACTGTCCAAGCCTTCATCAATGACCAGAAAAATGAAGGACTGCGACCCCATGAAATTGATGACATGGGTGACTTCAACATCAGTGTGTTTTTAAAGGTGTATGCCCATTATGATGCGCATTGTCGGCGGGCCGGCTTGGTGGACTTTTCAGAAATGTTGATTCGGGCCCATGAACTGTTATTGGATAATGATGATTTACAGGCCAAATATCAACAACGCTTTTCCCATGTACTGGTGGATGAGTTTCAAGACACCAATGCCATCCAATCAGCTTTTATTCAGATACTGGCCGGCGCTGACAACAGCGTCATGGTGGTGGGTGATGATGATCAGTCCATTTATGCCTGGCGGGGTGCTCGGGTCGATCATATCTTAGACTTCCAAACCTTATACCCCAAAGCGGAACAATACACACTGGAACAGAATTACCGTTCAACCCAAACCATTTTGGATGCCGCCAATGCGGTCATTGCCAACAACCAAAAACGACTGGGTAAGAACCTGTGGTCAGCCCAATCTGCCGGCGAAAAAATCCAAGTGTATGGTGCGCATTCGGATTATGACGAAGCGTACTTTGTGATTGATCACATTGACAACATGATTGCCAACACCACCAAAGCCAATGAAATCGCCATTTTATATCGCTCCAATGCCCAGTCCCGTTTACTTGAAGAAAACTTACTGAAACGCAATATTCCCTATCAGATTTATGGCGGCTTGCGATTCTTTGAGCGCATGGAAATTAAGGATGTATTGGCCTACGCTCGACTGGTTAACAACCGGCAAGATGATCTGGGCTTCGAGCGGGTCATCAACACCCCCACCCGTGGCATCGGTCAAACCACCGTTAACCGCATTCGCAACCAGGCACAAATGGAAACCATCAGTCTTTGGCAGGCGGCCGGACAACTGAGCCAGACCGGCCAACTCAGCAAACGCGCTGCCGGTTCTTTAGGGCACTTTTGCAGCTTGATTGATGAACTGGAACACAACAGCAAAAATCAAAGTTTAGCCGAATTATTCAGCGATATTATTGAACGCAGTGGTTTAAAAGACCATTACCTTAAAGAACCGCCGGAAAAAGCCCAAACCCGTTTAGAAAACTTAGATGAACTGATTAATGCCGCGGAAAGTTTTAGTATGACTGAAGAAGAAACCGCTTTGGGATTAACACCATTGTCTGCTTTTCTATCACAAGTCAGCCTCGATGCCGGGGATACAGACAATCTTGATGAACCCCATGTGCAGCTTATGACGCTCCATTCGGCCAAGGGGCTGGAATTCCCGGTGGTGTTTATCGTGGGACTGGAACAAGGTCTGTTTCCACATATTCAATCCATGGAAGATCCGGTAAAACTCCAGGAAGAAAGGCGTTTAGCCTATGTCGGCATCACCCGCGCCGAAAAACAATTGATTCTGTGTTATGCCACCTCGCGCCGTATTCGCGGCAAAATGTCTGCCTGCTTACCATCACAATTCCTCCGCGAGGTACCCAAGGAATTGATTAATCAAATCCGCGGTAACATTCACCCGCCGAAACCTCAATTCAGCGGTTATCATCGGCCGGCTACCAGCTTTAACCCCGGCACACAACCGGACTTACCCTATCAAATTGGCCAAACCGTTCGCCACAGCCGTTTTGGCGAGGGCGTGGTTACCGATATGAATGGTAAAGGCGATTACTTACAAGTTCTGGTGCAATTTAACGATGCCGGACCCAAAGTACTGGCCGCAAAATACGCCAAATTGGAAGTGGTTTAAAACACACTCAATGTACAGTTGGAACTTTGACATTATAGAAACCTAACTATCTGAGATGAAACAATTTTATTAATAATTCCCCAGTTAGGCGATTTTACGGTACAATAATATCAACTGAAATAACATACATTTTAATGACAGAGCATCGGCCCGTTAACATTACCGGATTGGCATTAAAAATTCCTCCCGCTCTCATTTTTATCCTATGGATCGCAATGATGGCAACCTTGCGGTATATTTTTCCAGGTCTAAATTATGAGTTATTTCTAACACCCTACGTGGTCGGTTTGTTCTTTATTCTTGGGATATTTCTGGTGTTGGCCGGGTTTTTTAGTTTCCGTAAAGCCAAAACCACAATCAATCCGAGAAAACCTGAAAAAACCACCGCCATTGTCACCTCCGGTATATTTCGCCTCTCTCGAAACCCGATGTATTTAGGGTTTTTAATGTGGGTCATCGCCTGGGCGTTTATGCAAGCAAACCTGGTTACTTTTGTTTTTTTGCCGTTATTTGTGTTCTACATGAACCGCTATCAAATCATTCCCGAAGAAAAAATCCTGCTGAGTCAATTTGGTGATATTTATTATCGCTATTTAAATAAAGTTGGGCGCTGGTTATAAGCCAGCAAATGGCCAGCCGGCAATTAAATCCCAATTTCGCAAAACCGTATTAATGATTAACCCAATCAAAAAATCGCTTTATTTTTTTCTTAAACTGGAGCGGCAAATCGCCTTTTACCCCAGTGTTCTGGCACTGGCCGGGTTATTTCTGGCGTTGGTGATGATTTATTTAGAGCAACTTGGTTTATCGCAATTAATCATCAAGCACGTCCCGATTGTGATGTTGCAAAGCTTTGAAACCGCGCGGACCATCCTGGGCACTTTTATCGGTGGTTTCATTTCCATATTGGTGTTCAGTTTTTCCATGGTGATGATTTTACTGAATCAGGCCGCTGCTAATTTTTCACCGCGCTTATTACCCGGTCTGGTCTCCAATAAAAAACACCAAATCATCTTAGGCATTTATTTAGCGAGTTTATTTTTCTGTCTGCTGGCCTTAATGCTTATCCAGTCTGAAGGCAAAGAAGTTACCACACCCGGTAGCATGATTCTGATGGCCATATTGATGATGGCGACCTCATTGACAGCCTTTATCTATTTTATTCATTCCATCTCAAAATCCATCCAGGTCGATCATATTTTGCACCGGATTTACCAGGACTCAGCAGATCAATTTAATCGCTTGCTTGAAGGCAGTAAAGACAATGAGAAATCACCAATTTTAACCAAATCACCGGCAGACTTTTCTGCGGACGACAATTGGACCTTATACCGTGCCGAAACCAACGGTTACCTCAGTGCCGTGGATACCGGCGCATTGCGCAAACTGATGCACAAAGATAACAACCAAATGCAGATTCTGGTTGGTCGCAGCTATTATATGTTGGCCGGTACACCGCTGTTTAGAACCCGAAAAACGGTGGATGATGATCTGGCAAGCCATTTACACAAGCAGTTTCTGATTGAGTCTTCCGTATCGGTCAGCGACAATGAAGATTTAGGTTTTAAAGTGATTACTGAAATCGCCATCAAAGCCATGTCACCGGGCATTAACGACCCCGGAACCGCCCTTACCTGTATCGATTACCTCACCCAGTTACTGGCGCTTCGCCTGCGCTATCATCCCCGGGAATGGTTCCAAGACACAGCGAATGACGATGAAGACAGCACCCCGACCACCCGTGTACAAATCAAAACCCTCGACTTTGAAGATTTATTGTTCCAGATCATGGCGCCCTTCCGCACCTACTGCGCCCATGATATTTTGATTGTGCTGAAATTATTACATATGCACAACAACCTCATCCAAATTGCCCCCACTGATTGTCAGCAACAACATCAATTAATTCACAGCGCTCAGCTTTTAGCCCAAACTGCCCTTAATAATATCAATCAGGAACCCGATCAACAACGCATCCGAGCGATGATCAAAAATATTTAGATTAAACCTAAAAGTATTATTATTTCCGGGCTTTTTTAAAGGCATCGGCCATGGCACCACTAAAAACATTGCCTGATTTGGCTGGTGGTTGTTTGTTGCGCTTTACCGGTTTTTTATTGGCCGGTTTGTTCCCGGGTTTAGCAGGTTCTTTTTTAATACGGGCTTTACTCGGGGCTTGATCTGATTTGGCGCTTAAGGCAATGCGCTTTCTTGGCACGTCCACGTCCAACACCCGCACCTGAATAATATCACCGGCTTTAACCACATCGCTGGGGTCTTTCACAAACTGATCGGCCAATTGGGAAATATGCACCAAACCATCCTGATGCACACCGATATCCACAAAGGCGCCAAAGGCGGTGACATTGGTGACCACGCCTTCTAAGCGCATCCCAGGTTTTAAATCTTCCAGACGATGAACACTGTCATCAAAACGGGCGGTTTTAAACTCACCGCGGGGATCTCGCCCGGGTTTTTGCAGTTCTGCCAAAACATCTTTGACGGTTTCTATGCCGAATTGATCATTGGCAAAATCCTGGGCATTGATGTTTTTTAACAGACCAAGCTGACCCATCACTTGTTCGATGGGCTGCTCAATATGTTTTAACATATTCTCAACCAAAGGATAGGCTTCGGGGTGCACGGCAGATTGATCAAGCGGTTGGTTACCGCCGCGAATGCGCAAGAAACCTGCGCATTGTTCAAACATTTTTTCACCCAATCGCGGTATTTTAAGTAGCTCTTGACGATTCTTAAAACCACCTTGCCGGGTGCGAAAATCAATAATATTTTGGGCCACACTGTCACTGACACCGGCCACATATTTTAAAATATCCGGTGATGCGGTGTTTAAATCCACGCCCACGGCATTAACACAATCTTCGACACAAGCCTGCAAGGCTTTATTCAAACGGCTTTGATTAACATCATGCTGATACTGACCGACCCCGATGGCTTTGGGGTCAATTTTGACCAGTTCGGCTAAAGGATCCTGAAGACGTCGGGCAATGGAGACCGCGCCACGGTAAGAAACATCTAAATCCGGAAACTCTTGGGCGGCGGACTCTGAAGCTGAATAGACCGAAGCACCGGCTTCAGACACCATCAGTTTTTGGGCTTTGATGTTCTTATTGGTTAATAATTCTGTGGCCAATTGGTCAGTTTCACGAGATGCGGTGCCATTACCGATGGCAATCAGGCTGACTTGATGTTGCAGACACAGCTTGGTCAAAACGGCCAAAGACTGATGCCATTGTTGTTGTGGCTTATGCGGATAAATAACGGCTTTGTCGATAAGCTGGCCATTGTTATCAATCACCACCACTTTTACACCGGTGCGATAAGCGGGGTCCAAACCCATGGTGACATGGTTACCGGCCGGTGCCGTCAATAACAAATCTTTTAAATTACGCCCGAAGATTTCAATCGCCGCAGCATCGGCCTGGTTTCGTAGCTCTGTGGTCAATTGCAGTGATAATTTAAGATGCAACTTCACTTTCCAGGCCATTTCTACAGTGCGCATCAGCCAGTCAGAATCCTTCACCGGCCAGCTGGTAAAATCAATTATTCGCCCCAAAGCCGGATGAATTTCTTGTGCTTCATCTAAGACACCGGGGTGATCTATATTTAAATGCAAAAAGCCTGCTTTTTGTCCCCGCAATAAAGCCAGCATACGATGCGAGGGGATGTCTTTAATGGCTTCGTGAAAACCAAAATAGTCTTTAAAGCGCGCGGCATTGGGGTCTTGTTCTGCGGATTTTTGTACCTTGGCCATAATTATGGCGGTTTGTTGCATCCATTCACGTAAAAATTGCACCAAATCAGCCTCTTCAGTGAGATTTTCCATGGCAATCTGCCGGGCCCCTTCTAAGGCATCATCCACTGAATTTATCTCTTTTTCCTTATTAATGTAGGCTTCAGCCAATGATTCCGGCATGACGGCGGGTTGCTTAATCAATTGTTCAAGCAAGGGTTCCAGACCGGCTTCCCGTGCCATTTGTGCTTTGCTGCGACGTTTTTTCTTATAGGGTAAATATAAATCTTCTAAACGGGTTTTACTGTCCGCTTCAAGCAACGACTGTTTTAAGGCCGGTGTTAATTTATCCTGTTCTTCAATGGCTTTTAAAATGGATTCGCGTCGTTCATTTAATTCCCGCACATAACTTAATCGTTCAGCTAACAAACGTAACTGGCCATCATCCAAACCACCGGTCTGCTCTTTTCGATATCGGGCAATAAATGGTACGGTGTTACCGTCATCCAATAATTCGATGGTTTGGATGACTTGTTTTTTGTTGGCTAAAATGGCTGTTGCTAAGGCTTCAATTTGCGATTTTGTCAATCCGTTGTGGCTCATAATTAAGTCATTAAAATTTTAAAAAGCGCATTTTAACACGAACATCATCGGCATAATTTTTCGTGCTAAGATGTATTGATTTATTATTGTGACTCACGCACAAATGTCACAGATGGAGATAACTTTCATGAAACGATTTCTTCTAAACCCATTACTTAAAGGTGCCATGGTGGTGTTACCCTTGCTCATTACTGCATGGATTTTATGGGCCACTTTTGTGTGGCTTAACGGCCTGGGAATTTCGGCACTCACTGCCTTAAATTTAGAGCAATTTATCTTTCCTGCCAGTGGTCTGATCATTATGTTAATGGTGTTAATGATTGTGGGCCTGATGTTCCAATTTAGTTTTTTCAGTTGGTTCTATCAACGCATGGAAATGGCTTTGTTAAAATTTCCTTTGGTAAAAACACTGTATGGTGCGGTTAAAGATTTGGCCAATATGTTCGACAACACAAGTCATAAATCACAACAAGTGGCTCTGGTCGATCTCACCGACAAAGGTCTTGGCCTGGCGGTCGGTATCATTACAACCGACTCAATTCCCACAGTCATAAAGGATGTTCGTAACAACTGCGATGATTTGCTGACCGTTTACTTACCCATGAGCTATATGGTTGGTGGTTACACGGTATTCTTGCCAAAAGATAAAGTCACACCCTTAGACTGGACCTTTGAAAAAGCCATGCGTTTTGCCCTCACTGCCGGTGTTTCTCAGGACAAAGTTGACGACGAAGCGCTCTTAAAGTAAAGATCTGATTTTTCCAATGGCATCAGCCTTGCTGTGATCACTGAATAATTGTGCTTGTTGATAGTGCTGTTCACAAAACCAGCCTAAGCCTTTAGGATGCCCTACCATTCCTTGCGGTAAATCCCGGTAATCTTTAAACCACACCAAACCACCGGTGGGCTTATCGGCAGAGCCAATGGTTAATCGTTTTTGGCATATTTCACATACAGGCGGTTTCATCGATTATTGATAACAATTATTTTGCTTGATTAAATTTTGCCAGAACGCCTGCCAAACTTGTTGTGACTTAAAAGCATCGCGGCTGATTTCTTGCTGCACAAAACCACCCTGTACGGCCACACAAAATGCGTATAAAGGCTGCTCATTCGGTTGATTTGAATTGCTTTTAAATTGTTTCACAAAAGCACTGTTGGCACGTTCTCGCCACAATTCTAAATCACGCCAAATAAACGGCACCAAAGTGTCTAAATACGGCTTATTTTGAAACGGTGGTGACACCATCGCGCCCTGCGCATTGCGTGCCAGTAAAGCCGCACCGATATATTCAGGCACCAGCAATAATGCCCAGTCATCGTCCGCAATTTCTTTTATGGCCCCGGGCACCGCGTCAACAATTTCATTAGAAACACTCGCAGCCGTTGACCATTGCGCTAAAATCTTATGGTGTAATATGGCGGTTAGCACAAAATAACCGAGCAACATTGATCTAAATATAACTGTCTTATCATAAAGCCAGGCCAAACAAATGGCAGTAACTAACCAGGGTGTCATGATATACAAAACACGGGCACCACCACCGGAAATATCCGTGGTATTAAACTGAGTTAATAATGCCATTAAAATAATTACAACATTAAAGCCCAACAAGTACACCACGGCACTTTTCCTGGCACGATAACTTCGCCAGATTCCCATACATATGAGTACTGCAGTTAAACCAAGCCATAACTGACTTAAGCCAGAATCAGCCACAGGCCCGAACATTAATTTGTAAATAGTCTGATGGAAAT
>QQUO01000243.1 GCA_008501575.1 Pseudomonadota bacterium | reverse complement strand
GTCAAAAGTAATCACGATACCCGGTTGAGGTCCGGCACTTTCAGGTGCAAAGGGCCGTGCATAGCGTCTGAATTCAGGGATATCCCAAAGGTTATCCACCCGATTATCTTCCAATACTTGGCGCCAGGTTTCGTCACTGGACTCTTCAGCCGACACCCGGAACAATTCATATCTGAGTGAAAAGCGGTTGGTTTCAACTTGCGGGTTGTTAAAGCCCATTTGACCCTTCAATACCTCAAAATTAAGTTTCATTCGAGCCATTGGATCTGATAAGCCTTTCGAGCCTACCAGGGGTTCGCGCCGGATAATTTGACCGATGCCGCGTTCCCGCACAATATCAGTTAAAAAGCCCTGCCCTGATTGGGCATCAGTGCCTAATAAGTTGGTGTCATAATCATAAGCTTTGGCCGCCATATAGACATAACGGGCTGCATTATCAAAAGCCGCCCGATATTTTTGCAATGCATCGTTGCGGAAAATTCGAAAGGCCATGTCTTGATAACGGTATTCCTGAATTTCAGCTGCGCCTGTACGACGGAATGATTCCATCTGTTCAAACACTTCTAAACCATCAGCCAATGCCGTGTTAAATTTGCCGACCAACTGTCTGGCCGCTTCCGCACGCGCATAAATTTCCGCACGCAGTGCCGGCTCTTTTCTTAACAATGCACCAATTTCACCGGACACATTGAATAATTCGAGAGCAGTATCGTTTAATAATACTTCTGTTTCTGCTGCATTACCCACGGCTTCTGCAGAATACTCAACAATACTGGCCACTTGTTCAATGCCGTCTGCCACTTTATCAATGGTAAAGGCTGTCGCATCACCCCCGAAATTAACGGCACAAACCGCACCGGAAGCCACATCACCACCGGCGGCGAGACCGGCAATCATATTTCTGGGAATACATTCAGCGGTATTTTCAAATGAGGTATCAATCACCTCAGCAGCGAAGTGACCAATGGCGGCAATTTTCTGATAAGTAAAAGCCAAATCTTTCAGGGTTTTAATTTCAGCAGACGCCTGGTTTTTAACATCAATACTATTTTCAGTGATATTAAACGTGGCTTCTAAAGTATCAATACTATCCTGGATATCTTGACGCAAAATATCATAATCAATCATGGCTTGACGCACAGCCACACGTGCCATGACCATTTCCTGTTGTATCTCTTGCAGCCATCCAACTGCGCGTCGGGAGCTGTCCCATTCTTTGGGTTTAGCAAATGCAAAACCCAAATCCGCTGATTCAACGGTGCGGTACTTGACATCTAATGAGTCATTGACGTCAAGCTCACCCAAGGCACAACCTGTACCCAATGGATTATTGGCACAAGCCGGGCTGGGTTCACGCGGCGCATTAATCGGCGCTGCACCCATATTAAAGAAATTAATGCCACCGGCCACCGGACTAAATGTACCGGTAAACTCTTTAACCACCCCGACTGTATTATTACTGGGGTCATAGCCGACACAGTCTCCATTTGAGTTTGTTTGGGTACAAGTAAAGTCAAAATCGGTGCCAGCCAGAGCGGGTGAGTCGATGTACATATAATGATACATGTCTGGACCGTTATAACCGGCCGGATAGGTACCACCTGGTCCAATATCATCTTCATAAGGCATGCCAAAAATCTCAATCAGCTGATTATTGAAATCATTTTCCGTGGCCCTCGAATCCCTCGCAATATCTTCTGTAGTATCTTGATTTTGACGCATAAGATTGGTCAGTTGGTTGGCGAAATCCCAGACATCAACAAGGCTGTCAATGGCTTCCACAGCTCGCTCATATACCTGTTCAAAATGGGTTTCACCATTGCTTATGGCGTCCGGATCAATATCAAAAGGCACCACACCTGTGGCTAAGCCAAGTGGGTTTAAGCCACGGTCCGCTTTATCCACTTGAGCTTGGATATTGGTATAACTGGACACCAACTCATCCAACTCAAGTATATTGGATCGTTTAATCACTTCAATGCCCTGATGTGTCGGATCATTGTCCTCATCCGGAATAATTGAATTAGCCGTTACCCAATCAAAATAGGCCGCAGAACCGGCACGTCTGGCCCAGCCACTGACACCCCAGGCCCGATCAAGATCACTGTCAACATAACCCTGGTATTGACCGGCCGGGTCTTCAACATAGGCAGTGCGGTAAGTTAAGGCCACTATTTCCGAACCTGTTCTGGCTTTGGCCGCTGCTGTTTCAGCAAATTGACGTTCATCCAGATAGTCCACTTGCGTCGGCGCACCGGCGATACTGACTCCTTCAGTTTTAGGCTCCCAGGTGTAAAAAGGATGTCGTAACAGGTTATAGTAAATATCTGTTGCGGTTAAGTAATGTCCCCAGGCATCACCGTGACCTTGCGGGTATTGCTTAATGGCATCATAAACATCAATCACACCACTGTCATCAATGTCTGTAATGTTATAACTTAAGGCATACGCAATTTCACCGTCACCATTGGTGAAATTCCACAGCAATCGATTATAAACAGGTGCCGCTTCCACCGCACCCCGCGAATTATCACGTCCCCGTAACAACACCAGCTCTTCCGTCAATAGTGAATCCAACTGGTTCTGGAAGGTGAATAAAGTACTGGCAATGGTCATGGCGCCATTGTCACTGGATATACCAATCATCGGATCTTGGGCATCCGCATACGCTTCATTCCCTAACAAGGTATAAAAATCCACTAACTTGGACGACACTTGCAGAATGGCGGTATTGGCCGGTGGATAATTGACCGGTGGCGTGGCATCAACACTTAAATCCATGGCGCGATTAAGCACCGTGGTATAGGCTTCAATTAAACCAATGCTGTTTAGATTATCCGGATCGTTATTCATGGCGATATCACCTTCATAACGTTCGCCTAATTGAATCAGCATACTGGTGTAATTATTGGTGGCTGCCTGACCAAAATCCTGAACCCGAGCATCGAATGGGTTGAGACGATTAAGTACCCGTTTAACCCAACCTTCGGCCAATTGTGCCCGTTCATTTAAAGGCGTTCCACCGGGTTGTCCGGCCCATAAGCTCCAGTCAGTGGCGTTATTACATGCCGGCAATCCGCGATAGCGGGCCACATACCAATTATCAGATAAGGTTTGGATGTTGGCGCCGGAAATCGTTATTTCATTGGCGCCCATGGGGTTCGGCACCGAATACTTAATCCAACCGTTTAACTGACCATTATCAGGGTCCGGTAACGGCTCAGGTGCCGTGCCACCATCATCCGGATGGAAAAACCATTCAAATTCCAGGGCATCGGGATTGCCACCGAAATCACCACTGTGCCGTAACACGATTTGTTCGTCAAAAATATTTTCAGGGGCAATGACATTAAGTTGACCCTGATAGGATTTAACCAATGTCGGAGGCGTCGGTGGCTCAGGATAACGTAAACAATCCACCCGAATTATATTCAAGCTGACCGGCAACGGTGTCAATCCGGGATCATTATTAAAGGCCACCGTCATAAAGCCGCTGCCTTGTGCATTACCGGCTGTTAACGCGCCGGCCACACCCACCGCCTGGTAAGGCTCGAGCACATAATCCTGATTACTGTCTTGAAAACCAATTAACACGTCATCGGCACTCACCGGTCGACTGCTTTGGCAAATTCGCTCACCTTCCTGAATCACTGAAGACGTACAAATTTGTTCGATACCATGGGGATTTCTTGATAGTCTGAACAGTGCCTCAACAGACTGATCCCAATCACAATCACCCACAACATCACAATTACCGGTAAAACTGCTTTCTTCACTGCCGTCACCACCGTTAAGCTTTTTCAACGCAACCCGGTCATTTTTTGACAACACATTCGGTACAAAGAAAGGCTCTCCCACACCACGTTCATCAAATAAACCCACTAAGGTTAATCGTTGATTTAATGGGTCAAAAGACAGTCGTTTTTTAATTGAAGCCGGTAGTTTTATACTGCCGTCGGCAGAACCTTCGATACTGGCTTTACCATCTGTTTGCAGCTCACTGGCAATTTCACCCGGTATCGCTTCCAGACGGACAAACCGGGGTGATAATGGATCAATCATTTGAGCCAAAGTGTCCGATGGCAAGGGATCATTTTGATTGCTGTATAAATCATCGTAAACCACTTCAACAGCGGCTTGCGAACTTATCGCCGGTAAGCCGTTTTTAGGTTGAAGCAAGGTTTCGCCAATCACCAATTGTGGCACGTCTGAAGGCCATGTGATGTTATAGCCCACTTCGATTGGTGAAGTCGGATTCGGCGTTCCCCCTTCATCCGGTGATAAACGGGCTAACCAAGGGACACAGGTACCATCAAAATCAGGATTACCATCGTTGTTAATATCATCTTGAACATCATTGTTATCCAGATCATAAAAATAGCCCGGT
>QQUO01000137.1 GCA_008501575.1 Pseudomonadota bacterium | reverse complement strand
ATCACTGCGAAAAACACCCGGTTCAAGGGGGCCATTATTATGCCAGGTTAGTCCGTCATCAGTGGAGTAAGCAACCCCGGCTTGCCGAAAATCACTGTGGATATTATCAAACTGACGCCAACCGATTGCTATTTGCTTGGGATTACGCGGGTTAACGGCCAGGGAAGGTTCATTGGCAGCATCATTTTTACGGTTTAGCCCCTTTTCCGTAACATTGACTTGGTGGCTGATAAAACCCTGAAAGTCTTTCACCAGCTTATCTTCTGTTTGAGCCATCGGTGGCAAATAAGGCAACGAACGTGCTTTGGTCCCATGTTCTTGCCAGGTTTCATGAGGTCCGCTATGATCCAATTGAGCATGAACCAAATAAGCCGACACCATCAAAATTAAGCCGGTAAATCGAGACAATATTGTAACCATTGGCGGACCCCTTAAAGGAATTGACCGTATTATTATAAACCAAAATATCGGGCCATTGCATGGCGTTAAACACACCCTGAGTTGGGCGATCGCACTTCAGTAATATTGATTTTGCCACAGCCGGGCTTTACCAGCTTGATGGCAATACAAAAAATGGTATCCACAGCATTGATAACACTTAAAAATAAATTGTAAGCGTTAAAAGCGTGGTGGCAGCACCCATAAAAATGTTAGCCGGCTAAAAGCCATCGAATTGTCATACTGAGGAATCGCCCTAATCGGGTCGCGGGCGAATAACAGGCTGCAATCGGTTGACACGATTGCGCCTGTTATCTACTTTTTTGAAGCTTGGTGCATGTACACTGTAATTTTTTCAGTTTTTCCGGCCACAGTATTTTGACCGCGGGTTAACAGCAACGCTTGTACCTGATGGGTACCCCGTGGCACCAACTTAAAGACATGACTGGTTTGGTCGCCCGGGGTGGATTTCTGGTCATTCAAGACGAATTGAATTTGATATTTTTGTTTTTGCATCTCGCTTAAGGGCATAACTGCCACTTCCAAATCACCGCCGCTGCCCCAAATGTTTTCATTGGCTATTGGTTTAATGAGGGTAATATTGGTTTCTTGTTCGGTGTCCATGGGCTCCTCGGTCGATGACTGACTGGTTACATCAGGCGAGGGTGGTACTGACTCAACCACCGATAACTTAGGCAAATCAGCCTCTTTATAATTGTCATTCAGCTTTTTCTCGCTGTAATGGATGACACCATGTTCATCGGTGTATTTATAAATGATCTTGTCTGTCGCTATAGCAACGTTTAACCAAATCAATACAGTACAAATTAAGCTTAGTTTTTTCATGATTAATCAGCAAATAACATCTTCTCTCTGTTATACAACTTCACCGCAATCCATGCAAGTGCCAAACCAACAATCAAAGTCCCGGCAATGGCCAAACCGATGGCATCCCAAGCCACCGCATCACCCCGCATCAGATTGTTAATCACCAGATTTTGGCCCAAAATAGGAATGGACATCATCCACAATTGCTCTTTAATCGGCATAAACATCAACAGCATACTGGGAATCATCGGTACAATTAAAACCAGACCCACATAGGTTTGCGCCTCTCGGTAAGACTGGGCAAAAGCGGCAATAATGGTTTGAATGGCCCCGGCCAGTAAAGCCAGTGGAGACAGCACCAACAACATAATCAGCATCACTGGCATGCCCATATTAAAGCGCATACCCAGTTTTTCAAATGGATACCAGGGTAAAGTCAATTTAAAAGCCACCAAAGTCAGCACCAAAGTCAGCAAACCAAAGGCCACCGTGGCTGCTAATTTACCGGCCAACACCGTGTCTCTTTTCACTGGATTGAGAAACAAAGGTTCTAAGGATTTACGCTCCTTTTCACCGGCAGTGGTATCGATGGCCAAATACATACTGCCCATAAATAAACCCATAATCAAAAAATACGGTAATACTGTTAATAACATGGCTCCGCGCGACTCTTTGGTCGCCTGATCATGTTCTTCAATCATGATGACATTGGTTAAACCCGGTGAAACGCCCCGTAATTGCAGGCGCTGTACACTGATGCTGCGCTCATACGCATTTAATAAAGAGCGTAACCGTTGCACACTGACTTTTGCCGCACCCTTGGCTGACGCATCATGATACATTTTCACTTTTGCCGGCAGACCCTGTTCAAAACGTTCGGAAAAATTCTCACTAATGGTCAAAACAACATCATGGTCTTTATCATTGATGGCTTTTTTAGGATCATCACTAAAATCTAAAATGGTGACATCCTGCGACCTTAAAAATTGCAGCAAATGATCCGCACCGGCTTGATTAATCACCGGTACTTCTAACTTCTGTTCCGCTTTGTCCTGCTGCATATTGATGGTGGTGTTCATAATAATCACCATCAAAATTGGTCCAAACAAGGCCCCCATCACAATCGAAGACATCACTGTGCGTTTATCTCGGGCGTTTTCCAACACCTCTTTAAAAAACACGGTTTTAAATGCTCGAAAATTCATGCTAACTTCTCCCCACCAACCAAAGACACAAAGGCATCTTCTAAATTTTCACAACCGGTTTTATCCCGCAATTGCATTTCACTGCCGGAGGCCACAATTTGGCCACCGTCGATGATGGTGATTTCATCACACACCGCTGATACCTCTTGCATCACATGGGATGAAAATAATATACATTTGCCCAGGGCTTTTTGTTCTTTTAAAAATCGCCGAATGGCACGGGTACTCATGACATCCAGGCCATTGGTGGGCTCATCCAACAAGATGTTTTGTGGGTCATGTATTAAGGCCCGGGCAATGGCGACTTTCACCCGCTGACCCTGGGAAAAGCCGTCGGTTTTACGGTCAATAAATGAACCCATACCCAAGCGCTCAACCAGCTCTTCACAACGGTCTTTAATGGTGGCTTCAGGCATGCCTTGTAAACGACCGAAGTAAACAATGTTCTCGCGTGCCGTTAAGCGTTTATATAATCCTCGGGCATCAGGCAGCACACCCATCCGCGCCCGGGCCGCCACCGGATCCTCGTGGGTGTTAATACCATCGACCACCACCTGACCGCCTTCAGGTTTTATGAGGGCATAAATCATGCGCATGGAGGTTGTTTTACCGGCACCATTGGCGCCCAATAGTGCCGTAATTTTACCGTCGGGGGCTTCTAAAGAGACATTATCCACAGCCGTAACTTTACCAAAGGATTTACTGATGTTTTGTACACTGATCATTGTTGCGGTCCGTTTAAGTTCATAAAAAAGGCCGGCTGCTTAAAATTATTCATACATTCCGTCTTAAGTTCTTCTGTTGGGTCTTTAATAAAAGCCGTCACAATTTTTGGCATACATCCGCGATTGGCGACGATATGGCCTTGGCCCTGGGCCACCAGATGTTGGGCATTAGACAAGGTTTCCATCGCTTTATCTGCAAATGCAGGCGGTGTCACCGGGTCGTATTCTCCGGATAGTAATAAAGTCGGAATATCAGAAGTTACCGGGTCTTTAAAGGAGGCATCCACCACATCCACGTCCCAATAATCACAACGTGAGCGCATCATGTCATAAAACTCATCGCCGAATAAACTGTTTTGAGTGTTCTGCTCGGTCGGCAAAAACGGCACATCTTCGGCACACACCACCGATAACTCCAGGGCATTATTGAGGTTTTCAGTTAAACTTTTGGTAACCATAAATGCCTGTTGCGCGAGATTTTCCGGTTGTTCATGATTGGCCAAAGACACCAACAAAGGAATCATACCCATGGTTTCAGGGCTGTAAGCAAACATTCGCAATCCCAACACTGCATAGTCACGACTCAATTCAAAAGTCTCGTAATCACCACTGCCTGGATTCGGTAAACGCATTTTAATCGGCTGTTCATCCAAAGACTGCAAAAAGGACCACATTTGTTGCTCGGCATCACCAAATCGTTCCTGGCATTGTGAGTCTTCACGACACAAACGAAATACATTTTTTAAGGTGTTTTGTAAATTAACCTCATGAGCCGCCGCCATCGCTTCTTGTTGCGGCATGACACCATCCAATATGGCCGAACGAATCGAATCCGGATAAAGCTTCATATAAGTCAGGCCTTTACGGGTACCATAAGAACCGCCGTAAATATTCCACTGTTCAATATTTAAAGTGCTGCGAACAGATTCTAAATCTTCAATGGCAATGCTGGTGGTATAGAAACGGGTATCGGCATCCAAAGACGTATGGCAGTTTTTCATCCATTGCACCAATTCCGGCGAGCGCCAATCAGTGACATCCATAAATTCTTCCATCTCAAAATCACAACGCAATGGATGCGATTCACCGGTACCGCGTTGATCCACCATGACAATGCGCCGCTTCGGTAATAACTGGCTTAAATTTTTGGCCATCATGGCGAAGGTATCAACCGCCCCTTGCCCCGGACCACCGGCCAATAACACCA
>QQUO01000337.1 GCA_008501575.1 Pseudomonadota bacterium | reverse complement strand
ACGTTGTAATTCTTTTTGCGATTGCTGTAATGCCGCTTGGTTGGCTGTAATTTGCGCTTTGATGCGGTCAATCTGAGGCGCCAGGCCAGGGTTGTATAAGCTCAGTAATTCATCACCTTGGTTGACCTGCTCGCCAATATCAATCCATTGCTTAGATAATCGGCCACTGACCTGGAAAGCCAATTGGGCCTGTTCGAGGGCTTCTACAAAAGCACTGATTTTATGCTCTTTTTGATGGGTGGCCGGCTGAAATTTTTCGCTGATAATGACACCATCGGTGGCTGTTATTTTGGAATTGTTATCTTGGTCACAGCCCGCTAACAGAACAGCCATAATCAGGACCCTTAAAAGAGCTTGAATTATTCTATTGGGATGAGGATTGTTCGAAATCGTTTGTCTATTCATGGTTTAATGCCTGCCATTAATAATTCAATGAAATAATTAATAAAGCTGTCGTCGTCTTGGTATAAATGGGCATCCCATTGCTCAAACCGGCAGCGGGCCACAAAGTACTGATTTATCCCGGTTATAAACGTCATAATCAGAACGGTCGGATTAATGCTTGAACGAATAAGTCCCTGTTGTTGAGCTTTTTTAATGAGATAATCGGCCTGATCAATGAGGGGTCGATCTAAATCACCACAACTGGCATCATTATCCAAATGCGCATAGCTAAAAAACCTTGCCACCAAAGGGTTTTGTTTAATGAAGTTAAAGTAATTTCTTACTGATTTCTCAATTAAAACCAATGGGTTTTTTTCTTGTTCAAATAACACTTCCTGGGTTTTGGCATACTGCTCAAAATAATACTGTTTAACCTCATCCCAAAGCTGTTCTTTATTCCCGAAATGGTGAAATATCAGGCTTTTAGTGACTTTAGACTGGTCTGCAATCATGGCAATTGAAACATGGGCAAAGCCATGTTCGGCAAACAAGGTCAGGGCGGTTGCCAGGATGGCTTCTTTTTTGGATGGTGTCTTATTCATAAGGGTAAATTATACTGCTGACTGACCGGTCGGTCAATATAAAAAAGAATGTTATCAGCGGCCAATCAATTTATACTAAATGCTTTTTTAAAGAGGTGTTTACGATGAACATACAATCTTTGTGTCTTTCTCATAAACTCAGGTTGTTGTTTATATGCCTGATGTTATGGTCATTAGGGCCTGCATCTGCGGCCACTTTCTATGTCTTGCGTCATGCTGAAAAACAAACCGGTGATGATCCGGCATTAACTGAGCAAGGACAGCAAAGGGCCCAGCGGCTGGCAAATTTATTATCGAATGCAGACATTCAAGCCATCTATAGCAGTCACTACCAACGAACCCGTCAAACAGCTGAACCGATTGCAGAAATCAAAAAATTACCAATCACTCAGTACGATCCAAAAGCATTAAATCAGTTCGCCCAGAAACTACTAAGCGAAAACAAAAATGCTGTGATTATCGGCCACAGTAACACCACACCGCAACTGGTGCGCATGCTGTCACAGCAGCCAATCCCTGATATGGATGAAAAGACTTATGATTTGATCTACCAGGTGGTGACTTTCTCAGAAATTGCAGGGCAGCAGTCGGTGGTAAATGTTTTGAGTAGTCAGGATTAATCGCATTAAGTGGCCTATCCTATTGTTTCTTTTTTAACTTTTGCAGTTCTCTGCGGTCTTTTTTAGAAGGCCGACCTTCGGGTTTGGGGGTGGAGTGGTATTCGAGTTTATTTAAGAGCTGTTTATCTTCACGGGCTTTTTGGCTGGCTTCGGTTTCCTGATAAAGGGTTTGTGCCACTTTAGCCGGGCCCCGATGTTCTGATAATTCCAGTACATCGACAATCCAGTGTACCTGTGCTTTTTTGATACTCACCTGATCACCGACTTCAATGGTTCTGGCCGCTTTGCAACGTTGACCATTGACTTTAATTTTACCTTGTTCAATATTTTTCTTGGCCAGTGAGCGGGTTTTATAAAATCGTGCCGCCCACAGCCATTTATCAATCCTAACCATTACAAATCCTTTTTCGGTGGTACAAACAAGTTACCGACCAACAGGCCAACGGAGATGGCGACGGCCACCAGGGCTGCACTAAAAGCCGCTTGTACACCGCTGATGGTGTCCTGGCTGTACATGGCGGTGAGAGAATTAAAGCCCATGCTGCCGGGAACCAATAAAATAATGCCCGGAATTTGCATTAAAGAGGCGGGGTTGTCAGTGATGCGCGAATAGATGTTTCCGGCGGTGGCAATCAATACAGCTGTGGCCAATGAAATAAAGGGTTGGTCAAGCCATAACTTAAATGCCTGGGAACCCGTATAGGCCAACACAATGGACAGGAAGATCCAAAATATATCTGCCAATCGGGCTTTGAAAATGACCGCAAAAGCCAAAGAGGTGATGACTATGGCGAGGTAACGAAACCATTCCGGGGTGGGGGGTGATAGGGTAAAGGCTTCGTCGCCAAATAAACGATGGCCAATTAAATAACCCAGCGCCAAGCCAAAAGACAATAAAAACAGTACCGTTACGGCACCGGCCAGGCGACCACTGCCTGAAACCAGATGGTCAGTGGACAATTCACGCATGGCGATGGTGATCCCCAAACCCGGAATTAACACAATTAATCCAGATAAGGCCACCAGTACATAATTAATGCCGCTGGTGTAATGGTGAATCATAATGGCCAAAAACCCCACCACTGTGGCTGAAAATGGGACCACCACATGAGACAAATGAAAAACCTTTTCAGCTGTTCTGCTGAAGGTGCCTGTCACCAGACCCAAACAAAAAGAAGCGGTGACATCAAGCCAACCGCCACCGAATAAAGTGGAAAACCCGGCACCGACAATGCCAAAGGCTAAAATAATTAGCCATCCGGGGTATTTGGATTCCTGGTCTTTAATGTGACGAATGGTCTCTAAGGCCGTGTCGATGTTAATGACATTATTATCCAGGTCATTAATGACGCCATTAATGCGTTGTAAGGTGCCTAAATTAATTTGCCCCACTTTGGTTTTAATCATATACGTACGCTGTGCTTCACCTTCCCCGATACTGGCAATGACGGCGGTGGGAAAGGCCACAAACTGGCCATCAAGATTAAATTTGTCTAAAATAATCTGCATATAACCCTCTAAACGGTGCGATGGGGTACCGGCTTCAGCAATGGCTTTGCAGATGCTTAATAAGATGGTGGCTTGTTTTTGGCGAGTTTTCCTTCTTTCAGAAACCATGACAGGTTAAAACATAAAAAAGCGTCATATTAACCCAGAAATGTGACAACACCAATAACACTGTAGCAATGATTAAGGGAATCGCTTGGTTTTTCTTTAAAAACCGCTACAATTCAGTCATTAAAAATGATTTCCGTGGTGTATGACGCATTATAATTTTTCTGCCGGCCCGGCGGCTTTGCCCCTTGCGGTTAAGCAACAACTCAAAAAAGAGCTGGATAACTGGCAAGATACCGGTAGTTCTGTGATGGAAGTTTCCCATCGAAGCCCTGAATTTAAAGCCTTGATGGCTGATAATGAAGCGCTGTTACGCTCGTTATTAGATATCAGTGATGACTATGCGGTGTTATTGGTTCCGGGTGGCGCACGCTTACAATATGCCATGTTACCGATGAATTTATCGGCACCGGATCATCGCACGGTTTATCATGTGAATGGTTATTGGGGGTTTTTAGCCTATCAAGAGGCGCAAAAGTTTGCAAAAGTGGTAACCACCACCAGACCACCGCAAGCACCGTATCAACCGCAACATAGTTTAGGCGAATATCGGGTTGCTGATGTGGATACGACCGCTGATTATTTTCACTACACCAGTAATGAAACTTTAGAAGGCATCCAATGGCATCATTTGCCGGACAGTGGTGGCTTGCCCATTTGTTGTGACATGACTTCAGATTTAATGACCCGAGAAATTAATGTTAATGACTACGCCATGATTTATGCCAGTGCTCAGAAAAATTTAGGAATTGCGGGATTAACTTTGGTTGTTATTCGCAGGGATCTGATTGGCAGGCACCAGAATAATATACCGACTCTGATGGATTATGCCACTTTTGAACAACATAATTCAGCCTATAATACGCCACCAACTTTTGTCTGGTATGTGATGTATTTGGTGCTGCAATGGTATCAGCAGCAAGGCGGTATTCAAGCCATGCAAAAAAACAACCAAGCAAAAGCTGCGAAATTATATGATTTTATCGATGCCAGTAAATTTTATTCTAATCGGGTCGATGTTGACATCCGCTCTGAGGTTAATGTGCCTTTTTGGTTGGCTGATGATGGCTTAAACCAACAGTTTTTAGCGGCCAGCAGTGCTGCCGGTTTAAAAGCCTTAAAAGGCCACAAAGCAGTTGGCGGCATGCGGGCCAGCATTTATAACGCGGTGCCAATGGCCGCCATCGATGCATTGCTTGATTTTATGGACGCGTTTGAGAAACAACATGCT
>QQUO01000041.1 GCA_008501575.1 Pseudomonadota bacterium | reverse complement strand
CGGTTACGGCCATTTTAAATCGGCATTAGACATACTTAAGGCGTTTGAATTTAATAAAAAAATAAAAACCAGTGAAATTCGCTACGAGCCCATCGGTGTCTGTGGTTTAATCACACCGTGGAATTGGCCCATGAATCAAATCGCTTGCAAACTGGCGCCGGCGTTGGCCACCGGTAATACGGTGGTGTGGAAGCCGTCAGAAGTGGCTCCTTTTTCGGCGCATATTCTGATGGAAGTTTTGCATGAAGCCGGTGTCCCTGCCGGAGTGGTTAATATGGTTCATGGTGATGGGCCAACAGTGGGTTCCGCGATTTCTAAACATCCTGATGTTGATATGGTGTCTTTTACCGGCTCCACCCGTGCCGGTATCGAAGTGGCCAAAGATGCGGCCCCAACCATCAAACGGGTGACCCAAGAACTCGGTGGCAAGTCAGCCAACATTATTTTAGATGACTTATCGGCCGAACAATTTGCCAAAGCGGTGGCCGGTGGTGCCAAAGCCTTGTGCCTTAATTCCGGTCAAAATTGCAATGCTCCCTCGCGCCTGTTTGTACCCTTGTCCAGACAGCAGGAGGCTGAAGACATCATTAAAAAAACTATGGAGCGAATACATGTGGGAGATCCCACCAGTGAGACCACCTTTACCGGCCCGGTGGTGTCTAAAAGCCAATGGCAACGGATTCAGCGCCACCTCGAACAAGCTGTGGCTGAAGGGGCACGTTTAATCACCGGAGGGGTGGGGTTACCAGCGGGTCTAAAACAGGGTTATTATGTTAAACCAACGGCATTTTCAGATGTCGAAAACCACATGTCGGTTGCCCAACAGGAAATTTTTGGCCCGGTCCTGACAGTACTGACTTATCAAGACGATCAACAGGCCATTGATTTGGCCAATGATAACCCTTACGGCTTATCCGGTTACGTTTCCGGTGTCGATGAGCATCGTGTTAATAACATTGCCAACAGCTTAAGGGCCGGGGTGATTCATATTAACGGCGCCACCATGCAAGGGATGGAGCCTTTTGGGGGTTATAAACAATCAGGCAATGGCCGTGAGCGCGGTGAGGCCGGTTTTTATGAATACCTGGAAACCAAAGCCATATTGAGAAAGCCTGATTTCAACAAGGATTAAGATGAAAAAAATTGAGATAAAAAATCGCGTATTAACGTTTGTTCCCAGCGGCCCCAATCCTTTCGGGTGGTTGTTATTTATTGTGTTGCTGCTATTATTGATACCGATTATTTTGCTGGTTGCGGTGTTGGTGCCGGTGGTGCTGCTGGTTAATTACATCCGTATGCGGTTTTTCCCCAATAAAAAACCCCGTATTTTTGCCACACCCTTCGGTTTTACCGTGTATTCTCAGGCACAGCGGACTTTGGTCAATTACAGCTGGCATGAAATCGCTAAAGCTGAAGTTTGGCAGGAGGATGGGGTGGTCTTTCCCGTGCTGATTCTAAACAACGGAACCCAGGTGAAATTAGCAGGCATTGATAGCGATCAGGTGAAATCATTATGCGCACAACACAACATAACATTTTATGATGATGTGATTCTGTCTGGCGATTAAACAGGTTAATCGTATAATCTATAACAGCCGTTACCTCAGGTGACGGCTGTTGTGTTTTAATAATAAAAAATAATGAAACTTAAAAAAAACCAACAACAAATTTATTATTTTGAATTAATTGTGCTGTTAGCCATGCTCAGTTCATTGGGCGCTTTAACCATTGATTTGCAGTTACCGGCGATGCCGGAAATTTTGGCTTCTTTTGGTTTGCAGGAAGCCAATCTCCAACAGTGGATTGTCAGTGCTTATATGTTGGGTTTTGCTTCAGTACAAATATTTTATGGTCCGATATCCGATTCCGTGGGTCGAAAACCGGTGGTTTTGTTTGGATTAGTGATTTATATCGGCGCCTCTTTTTGGCTGTTGGTGGCAGATGATTACTGGGTATTTTTATTGGCGCGTGGCTTACAAGGTGTCGGCGCCGCTGCGGCCCGAATTATGATTAATGCCATCACCCGGGATTTTTTTATGGGTGATGAAATGGCCAAGGTCACTTCCTTGATTATGTTAATTTTTATCTTGGTGCCTGTGTTTGCCCCGACTTTAGGCAGTTTAATGTTGTGGTTGGGTCATTGGCATTTAATATTGTATGTGTTTTTAGGTTTTGGCATGGCGGCGTTTTTGTGGACCTGGTTACGGCTTCCCGAATCGTTGGCAGCTCACCATAAAAAACCCTTGCGGTGGGCACGCTTAAAAACATCATTTGTTCATGTGGTTACTGAGCCTTTAGCGATTGTGTTTGCGCTGGTCAGTGGCGTTATATTTAGTGGGTTTATGGCGTACCTTAACAGTGCCGAACAGATATTTGCTGATTTATATGGTGTGCCTGAGAAATTCCCATATATTTTTGGTTTGTTGGCCTTGTTTTTTGGCTTAGCGGCTTTTGTCAATTCACGCATTGTGATGCGTTTTGGAGCCATGCGGGTGACCTTGTATGCTTTAATGGCCTTGGTGTCAATCAACATGATACATCTTGCGATGATGTATTTTTATGGTGGTTTACCGCCTTTGGGGGTGTTTGTACTGGCGGTGGCGCTCATCAATATGTGTGTGGGTTTGGTGTTTGGTAATGTCATGGCCATTGCCATGATGCCATTGGGTGAAGTGGCGGGAATGGGGGCCTCGATTATCGGTAGCATTTCGACTTTTTTAGCGGCGGTTATCGGTATTGCCATTTCACAACAATTAGATGGCAACTTATGGCCCATTGCCTTGGGTTTTGCCGTTACTGCCCTGGTGTCCCTGGGGCTGGTTTATCGCTTTAAAAATGCCGTACCTAATCGACGAAATTTAGATACGGCAGTAATAACAAATGAGTAATTAGAGTTTATCGGTTGGGTGGCCAATTACCGGATCCACCGCTTGTTGAGCCAGGGGATGATAACCGGGTCGTGCTTTTTGATAGATGTGTTTAGCAAACTGCTGCAAACCTTCCGTTTCCATCATCGCCTTGTACAGCGGAACAATGAGTTTCATGCGACCAATACTGGTCAAATAGCTAATTAAACGATCATAGGCTGGTTCATATTGATATCGAATACTGAGTAACAGCCAATCATGGGCAATTTCGCTGTTCTGGCTGTGGCTAAAGTTAAAAACCTGATCCAGCTGTTGCATTGTTTTCTGCGTAAGCGGCTCCGGTAAAGCCCTTAGAAAATGTAACCATTCATATGTGGTCCACTGCCCTGTTGCAATTTCAGTCAATGCCAGGTGGCCGCTCTGCCAGTCATTGATGTTGTCATTGATGACTACAAAACGATTGGTCACCGGAACATATAAGACATCCGGAAGGCCGGGGCCATAAATCCACTGTGTAACCGTATCAATAGGCAATTGTTCAGGAAAACGTGAAATCAGCTTATTCTGCAAATAAACCAAGAACTGCTTGCTGGTGATGCTTTGAAAAGCAAAGTCATCAAAGTATTGGTTTAAAAAGGCATCAAATTCAGCCCGCCCCACTTGTTTTTCCATCCATTCTAAAAAGAACCGCCCTTTGTCATAGGCGACGCCACTGAACACATCTTCACTGTCTAAGACCACTTCGCAAGTGGATAAACGCTGTTCATCTTCAGGTAATTCAGCCAGTTCTTTTTGTAAACTCTGAAGATTTAACGCCGCTTCCATTATCATCCGTTGCTGGCCATGAACGGCTTCAACCAAGCGTGCTTCAATGTAAGTGGTAAAGCCTTCATTCAACCATAAATCGCACCAGCGGGCATTGGTCACTAAATTACCTGACCAGGAATGTGCCAGTTCATGGGCAATCAATGAATCCAATGAGCGGTCACCGGCAATCACTGTTGGCGTGATAAAGGACAGCCGGGGATTTTCCATGCCGCCAAAGGGAAAACTGGGCGGTAACACCAACAAATCATAATCGCCCCAGCGGTAATCACCGTACAGTTTTTCTGCCGCTTTAATCATGTCCTCGGTTTTGGCAAACTCATAAGCGGCCGGCTCTATAAAAGATTTTTCAGCATATATGGCGACATGCTCGCTGATTTTTTTATGGTGCAAATCACCCACTGCAATTGCCATTAAATAAGAAGGAATGGGTTGTGGCATATCAAACAGATAGATACCGTCAGGGCTTAATTCCGGCTTATTTTCAGCGCTCATCACCGCCCGTAATTTTTTGGGAACTTCGATGCGTGCCTGGTAGGTAAAACGCACCGCAGGCGTGTCTTGCAAAGGAATCCAACTGCGGGCATGAATGGCCTGAGATTGAGAAAATAAAAAGGGATGTTGACCGGTGGCCGTTTGTGCAGGGTTTAACCATTGTAGGCCGCTGGCCTGTGGTTGGGTTTGATAGTCTATACGAATGGCATTTCCGGTTTCGGGTAATTTAATCTGTAAAGCACTGCCTAAGGGGGCTTGTCGCTCACCCAATTTCCAAAATAATGGCTTGTTGTTGCCGACA
>QQUO01000046.1 GCA_008501575.1 Pseudomonadota bacterium | reverse complement strand
TAAGAGTGCTTGGTTTTCACCCACTCTTAGGTCGGTAAATGATATGTTTTTACCACGGTTTAATGCTTTAATCCTGATTTTTGATACATCGACATCTGCGTGAACTCGGAGAAAAAGATAGCCCTCGTCATCAGCCAATTCTGTTGTTTTGCCACTTTTAATAATAATTTCATTGGTGTTGAATTGTTCTGCAATAGCGACTTGAAATGGAGTGCTAAACAGGCAATAGATGAATAAGCAAATGAGTAATTTGACCGGCATATTTTGCTGTGAAAATTAAAAAATTTAAATTGTATTACAATCAGCTATGGCTTTCATTGTAAACTCAATAAAATTCATCAAAATTGAATAATATACTAATAAAGTAAGGCTCCTTTAATCCAAATGTATTTTGAATGGTCTGGTGGATAAATATGTGGTCATGAAAATTTGAAAGAGTAACTGTAAGACCAACCTATTAAGCAGTAAAAGGGTCGGTACAAAACAGCGCTTTAATTTAGCCAGGTTTTAGGAATGAGAATAAAAAACATGAGTTTTGATTTATTTATCCTGCTTGACGAATCAACTTCAAACCTACAACAGATGTGGGTGGAGAAGATGAAGCAGGTCGGTGTGGACGTTAAATTTCCGGTTAAAGAATGTTGTTCAATTTACACTAATCAATTAACTATGCTTAAATATTTAATGGTCTAGGATTGAGTTTAAATGAAAAGAAAGTTTTATTTTTACGGTTATTGGCGTGTTATAGTCATATAAATCTAGGAAGAGTGCTTGCTTTATGAAGTTTAAAATTACAATTTATTTATTGTTACTTGTGACTATGTCAGTGGTCAATGCCCAAGACCCTCTTTCACTAGAGCCACAAATGCCTTTTGCAGGACAAAGCATTGATTTTTTGGCTGAGTCATGGGTGTGTTATTCCGTTGAAATTGTTAACAGAGTTGTTGAAGTTGACGGTAATGTTGTGAGGGTTTTTGTTTTGGTCAATGATGTGTGCGCAAATGTTTCACCTGTTCCTCCAATGAGCTTTACAGCTGAGTTTATGGCTGGCCAAATCAGTGGCTTAAGTGCAGGAAATTATACCTATGAATTTTACCGCGTACTGAATCCTGCTGCATTTCCTCCATTGCCGGCTGATTATTCATCGTATTATGTTAATGAATTAGCGTTTGAGGTTCGTGGTAGTCCTGAGCCAACAGCAGTGAACACCACCACAAATTTAGGACTCATGGCTTTAATTTTATTGATGTTGAGTATCAGTTTTGTATTTGTACGTAAAAGGTAGAAGTATTCTAAGACGTAATCGATAAGTAATTGAGGAGATGCGTTAAGTTAACTTAATCAATCTGAGCCCATCTTACGAGGCTAATTTTGCCAAGCCCACGAATTGAGCATGAATCAAAATAATCAAGGACATGCATTAAGTTAGCTTATTTAAGCAGGACTACATGGGGTGACTGTCCTTAGATTGAGGTCACATGTGTTTATTAATTCGATAAGTTTTGTAACTGTTGGTGGCTTGGCGTAAACTCCATAAAAAGTGACCGACGTTTATCGGATATTTAAAACCAGCCAGGCTCAAATCTATGAATAAAATAAAAACAATTAGTTTCTTTTTGCTTTTGTTTCCTTTGCTTTTGTTAAGTGCTTGTAACAAACAAACGGTGACAAAAACCATCTATGATGATACTTCAACCGATCAACAGATAAACCATATTGTGGTTCTGTCGATTGGTAATAACAATAAAGGAGAAAGCTTTAGGTTTGAAAATAAACTGGCAGCAGCAATTACTCAGGGTGGCATTAAAGCAACAAGCTTCCAAGCGAATGTAAAGCGTGGTGTTGAAATTAACGAGACTTCGGTTAAATCATTTGTAGAAGAGGTTGGTGCAGACGCTGTACTTGTTACAAAATTGGTTTCCATTGAGTATGACAGCAAGATAAAACCAGGTCGTGCAGAAGTGGTGAAAAGTCCTTTAAATCATGGTTTGAGAGCTGTTTTTCAAGAATATGTGGTGACCGATCTTTACAATCCTGAACAAATTAAAATCAAAGCTGACGTAAAAATTAATGTTAGGCTTTTTTCAGTGAAAACTGAAAAACTCATCTGGTCTGCAGACACCGCAACGTTTAAAAAAGAAGATGGTGATGATGTTATGAATGATTTTATTAATTCAATCACTACCGAGTTGCAAAAAAGGCTTCGTTAATCAATCATAAACAGGCTCTAATTGGTGCTATGAAGTTAGCAATTTATTCTATGTTAAGAATTTAAGACTGGTTTGTCTTAAATAAGTGGTTTAAATAGCTAATGAGTAAAGTGAGATGACTGTCCTCGATTATTCTGTGCAAAACCATCGATAAACCCTTTGAAAAACAGTTATTACAAACCATCTCAGGTGCCAGCTTGAAGATGGCAGATGAGGATGGAAAATAAATAATCCGAAATGCGTTTTAAACATGAATAATCCGGTATAAAACGCATTAATCCTAAACAATGTGGGGTTTTACTACTGAATAAGGTATAAAAAGCTCTATAAAAATAATTTAAGGCCTAAATTTGGATTAAGATGCATGTTTAATAGGTTGTTAGGAGGCTTGGTTTAACCCAATGAACAAAATTGGCATGTGGTCTACGCTTGGAATGTTTGTAGTTGGAATTTTGTACGTCATTACCATGGCAATCGGCATGTACTCTGTCGGTCTCACAAAACCAATAGTTGATCCCATTTTAGGGATAATGGAGGTACTCACCCTAATAACTGCACCACTACTGGTAATCTCAATGAGTGCTATTCACCGCATAGCCCCTGAAGATCAAAAAACATACAGTTTAATCGCCCTTGCTTTTGCAATTATGGTTGCGAGCCTAACTGGCGCAGTGCATTTTGTTGGTTTGACCGTACTACGTCAGACAGGCACGGAGGGCATAGTGTGGCCATCTATAATATATGGCGTCGAACTGCTCGCGTGGGACATTTTTTTGGGACTTTCATTGCTATTTGCCGCCCAGGTGTTCCAGGGGAGTGGACTAAAGCGCAATATCCGAATTGCCTTAATTATCACGGGTGCGCTTTGTCTCATCGGCTCGCTTGGACCAATAACAGGAGACATGCGGCTTCAATTTGTATCGGTACTCAGCTACGGTATTCTACTACCTTTTGTCTGGTTGATGATCGCTAGGTATTTCCAACAGTTTGAAGAAATGATTCGTGCCAAGACTTCTTAACAAAAGCATACAGTCGGACGCGGCAAAAATAATTAAATAAATAATCGTTGCAGTTATCCCGCAAAAATCAAGTGGCCAATCAACAATTCACGGTGGTCAATGACTTACTTAAATACACCGTTAAGCAAACCATCGATTTTTTTCCCAGAAAAATAAGAAAATAATCAAGGATATGCATTAAGTTAGCTTGTTCAAGCAGAATAATTAATTGATATTTAGGCTATTTGGTCTGTGATTATCTTGTTGTCATGCTTTGTGTGGGTAAGTAAATCTATAATGGTGTTCGGGTTAAATATGCGTTCCCACGCTGGAGCGTGGGAACGAGTGAAAATAAATCAAACAGCATTAATAATTCTTAACCACTCACCCCAAAACAACCCCCAACTGACCCACCGGCGGCAATTGTTGTTGATTATCTAACTGGCGCAGGGCTTTGAAGAGTTTCTTGGAATGGGGTGGTTCGGGTTTCTTGCGGTGGTTGCGGATGAGGTTGCGCAGTTCGTTGAGGGTTTCGTGGGGGTAGTGGTCGTACAGGTAAGCGTTGAGTTCTTTTTCGTGTTCTATGAAAGCCGTTAGCCATTGGTTAATTATGGCGTCTCTGACTTGAAAATGGGCATTTTTAGCCTCATGTTGTTGCATCTGTTGTTCAATGCTTTGATAATCGCAGTTGGCCAGCAGTTTGCCCATGTATTGGGTGTGCCGTTTGGCGGCAATGTGGCTGGTGATGCGTTTTGATTCATCAATGGCTGCCAGGAAAACCGGTGGTAAATCCAGGGCTTCGCGCTTTGTGGCCGGCATCTCAGCGATTTCTCGGGCCAGGTCTTGCAGACGGTGTGCCTGTTTTTTGAGCTGGGTTTTACTTAATGTATTTTCAGTGGATTGGTCGTTATCAGGCGACTGGTCTTTATTAGACATAAAATGGCTCAGGTATGAATCAAACAGATATCGTCACAAAAGTTCTCGAAACAGTCAAGCACAAAGGTGCCGATGCGGCAGAAATAAGTTATGCTGAAGGGCGTGGCATCAGCGTCAGTTGTCGCCAGGGCGAGGTTGACACCATTGAAAATAATAACGATAAATCCTTAAGCTTAACCGTTTATAAAAATGGCGCCAAAGGCACGGCATCAACCGCGGTGGTGAATGATGACAGTATTGCCCTGACCATTGACAAAGCGCTGGCGATTGCTGCTTTAACCGCGCCGGATGAGGCCGCCGGTCTGGCTGAGAAGGATTTACTGGCCACCGATTTTAAAGATTTACAGACTGCTTATGACAACCCATTTGATCCTGAGACTTTAATTGAATATGCTTTGGCTGCCACCGAGGGTGCGCGGGCTGAAGCGGCTAATCAACAGGCAGACGTTGTGGTTGATGAAGCCAATGTGGAAATTGGTGACGGCTACGCCATTTATGCCAACAGCACCGGCTTTATCGGAGAAAAAAGAGGCAGTAACTGTTCCGCCAGCGTGGTGGCCATCGCCAAGCAAAATGGTGAAATGGAGCGTGAATACTGGTGGGATGCGGTGCGGGATTTTCAGCAATTAATGGATGCCAAAACCATGGGTGCCAAAGCCACAGACCGCAGTATCGCCCAGTTAGGCTCCAGACAAGTGAAATCACAACAAGTGCCGGTGCTGTTTGATCCGGCCATGAGTAAATCTCTGATTGGCCATATGTTGTCAGCCATTCAAGGCAGTGCCTTGTACCAAGAAGCCAGTTTTTTAAAAGACGATTTGAATAAACAATTGTTCCCTGACTGGTTTAATATCAGCGAAGACCCGTTTATCCCAGGTGGTTTCGGCAGCCGTAATTTTGACAGTAACGGCATCGCCACCAAATCCAGAACCTTAATCAATCAGGGTGTTTTAACCGGTTTTATGTTGTCTTTGTATTCAGCGCGGCGTTTAAATACCCAACCCACCGGTCATGGTGGCGGCGCCCATAATCTGACCGTGAATGTGCCCACGAGCGCTGACTTGGTGAAACAAATGGAGCGTGGCTTTTTAGTGACGTCTTTGATGGGGCAGGGTGTTAACACCGTTACCGGCGATTATTCTCGCGGTGCTTCGGGGTTTTGGGTGGAGGATGGCGCGATTGCTTTTCCCATCAGTGAAATGACCATTGCCGGACATTTAAAAGACATGTTTAGAAATATTCGTGCAGTCGGTGCGGATGTTGATCGTCGCAGTAAAATCCACACCGGTGCCTGGCTGGTGGATGGTATGACCATCGCCGGTGATTGATATCGTGACCGGTAAAGATTCCACATTTATTTTTAAACAAGCCCACTTTGATACGGCCAACGGGGTGTTAACGCTGAATTATCAGGACAGTCGTTTTGGCGATTTTCAGGAACAATTTGTGTTTCCGGCAAGCCTGTTACAGCAACCCTGGCTGAGCGATGAACAGCGCAATGCCTGGGTGATTGCCGTCAATCGAGCGGTTCAACATGTTTTCTGGATGGTTGGTGTCAGTTACTATAAAACCAATCTCGCCAAAACCATGGCCTTTGAACATGATTTACCCGGTAACAATGAAGCTCGCTGGTTAACCGATACCTGGCAGGCCGGTTTGGCTGAGTTGGCCCATGAAAATGAATTGGGTTGGTTATCGCATATTCAATTCCCCGCGCAAGCAAAGAAAAGCACACCGCAGTCTTTATCACTGCCGGGCAGAACCCTGGTGCCGATTGGTGGCGGTAAAGATTCTTTGGTGACCATTGAACGTCTGCGCCATGCCGGTGAGGACATCAGCTTGATCCAGGTGGGTTCGTCGGCATTAATACAACAGGTGGCGGATGCCACTGGTTTACCACTGATTCAGATTAAGCGGCGGGTGGATGCGCGTTTAAAAGTGGTCGCTGAGCAAGGCGCTTATAACGGTCATGTACCGATTACTGCCATTAATAGCACAGTTGCGGTTCTGACCGCGCTATTAGGTGGTTTTGACAGTATTGCATTCAGTAATGAGCGCTCAGCCGATGTCGGGAATGTGCAAGCGGATAATGGCCAATGGGTGAATCATCAGTACTCAAAATCATGGGCATTTGAGCAACAATACCGTGAAGTTCTTCGAGAAAATCTGGGGCAGGGGCCGGATTATTTTTCCGTGTTGCGACCCTATTCAGAGCTCGCCATTGTGCAACAATTTAGTCACTATCCGCAGTATTTTGAGGTGTTTTCCAGTTGTAATCGTAATTTTCATTTAACGGGTTCAAAAAATAAGGACAGGCACTGGTGTGGTGTTTGTCCCAAGTGTGCATTTGTGTTTGTGACATTGGCGCCATTTATTTCGCGGCAACAATTATTGGCTGTCTTTGGTCATGATTTATTGGCGGATAAAGAATTAAAGGATTTATTTTTGGCTTTGTTCGGAATTAAAGGCGACAAGCCCTTTGAATGTGTCGGCGAAGCGCTGGAAATGCGGGCGGCACTGGCTTTACTTCAAAGCCAGGGTGATTGGCAGAAGCAAGATTCTCTCAAGTATTGGGCGCAAACAGTGCCCACTGTCAGCAAGACAGATATTGAGGCGTTAATGGTCAAACAACAACCCTATTATCTGCCCGATAAGCAACGATTTTCGGCGGTTCATTGGTCATGAAATTAGCTGATTTAGCCCATAAAAAAGTGGCAATCTGGGGTTATGGCGTGGAAGGCCGGGCCACCGTGGCTTATTTGCGCCAACACCTGCCGGAACGACCACTGACTGTGTTATGCCCTGAACAACACGCCGATCAGGATGGCGTGACATTTAACCACCAAGCGGTTAATGCCGCGTTGTTAGATGACTTTGATGTGGTGATTAAATCACCGGGTATCAGCCCCTATCAGGCGGCCGTTCAAGACAGTCAAACGAACATCATCAGTGCCTCGGCTTTGTGGTTCAGTAATGAATTAAATCGGACAGATAAGGCGCCAACGGTGATTGCCATTACCGGCACCAAAGGCAAAAGTACAGCCTGTTACTTACTGCATGAAGCGTTACAAGCCTGCGGCCTTGACAGCCTGATTGCCGGCAATTTTGGCACGCCGTTAATCGCCTGTGATGCCAATTGTGATGCGATTGTGGTGGAAACGTCCAGTTATCAGGCGCAAGACGGCGCCATCAAAGCCGATATCGCGGTGATGCTGAATCTCTATTCAGAGCATTTGGACTGGCACGGCAGTGATAAACAATACCAACAGGATAAATGGCGATTATTACAGACTGCCCATGAGACCATTGTTAATGCCGAAGATGAAAACAGCCAACAGCAATTACAAGAAAACCCGTTAAGTTCAGTTATCTGGTTTAACCATTTGTCTGGCTTTTATGTTTTAAATGATGTGTTAATGCATCAGGATAAAGCCTTACTTTCAACCGCGGGTTGGCAATTATCGGGGGTCCATAATTTACATAATTTGGCTGCGGTGATGACCGTTCTCAAAGTAATGGGCCTGGATGTTAAGCCGGCCCTCAATGCCATTAAAAAGTGTCCACCGTTACCACACCGACTGCAATCATTGGGAACCTTTGACGGTGTGCGTGTGATTAATGACAGCATCGCCTCCACGCCACATGCCTCTTGGGCGGCTTTACAAACCTGTCCGGCTGAACGTACCGTGTTACTCTTGGGTGGTTATGAACGGGGTGTTGATTGGCTTTGGTTTGCTAAAAAAATTATGGCCAATCCGCCGAAAAAAATCATCTGTAGTGGTGCCAATGGACAACGGATTTCACAAATATTATTACAACACGATGGTATAATTGACTGCGAATATATGCCAACTTTGGCCCAAGCCGTCACCAAGGCATGTTCAGTGGTACAAGCGGGTGATTATTTGTTGTTATCACCGGGTGCGCCCAGTTTTGATGCCTTTGATAACTACCAACACCGAGGACAACAATTTAGCCAGTGGGTGCAACAGTTTTTAAAATGATGAAACATATTTTAAGTCTATGTGTGTTATTGATGGTGTGTTCAGTCTTTGCTGAGCCCCCGGCAAGCACGGTACAGTCAAAGCCTCAGTCAGAGCAGTTTATACCCAAGGCCTTACTCAGTCAGGTGGCCCAGGGCAATGGTGAAGTGGCCTATTTTATCGGCAATATGTTTAAGCAAGGTTTGCAAAATGACTTGCAAAACATCCCGCAAGACAAGGACCTGGCACAACACTGGTTTCTCAAATCCGCAGAACTGGGTTATGTCCATGGAATGTATGAAACCGGCTTAATGCTGTATCGTGATAAACAATGGGAATCGGCCAAAAAATGGCTGAACCAAGCAGCTGAGGCCGGATATGGTGAAGCTTTTTACCGACTCGCTTATTATTCAGTGTATGGTTTAGCTGATGTTAAGGTGGATTGTAAGCAGGCCTATCGAGACTTTTACAAAGCCAAAAAAAGAGGCGTTAAATCTGCATACAATGATTGGGCCTGGATGCTGGCCACCCAACCGGATGAGGGGTGCCGTAATGGGCATAAAGCCTTAAAAATCATGGCAGAATTAGAAAGTACCTATGGTCGCGGACGGATGCCCTGGGCGATGATTGATACGAAGGCCGCGGTTTTGGCGGAAATTGCTGATTATAATGGGGCCATTGAATTACAATCTTGGGTGGTGGCGGGCTACTGTGGTATCAGCGTCAGTGACAAAGATGATTTTTCTCAATTAATGGACGATTATAACCAGCGAAGTGAAGACGATCAGGTGCGAGGCTGTGACGGCTATGTGGAACGTTTACAGAGGTACAGCCAGCGACAGCCCTGGCGTGAAATAATGGCCATGAATGATGACAAGTAACAACAGCCAGGACCACAATGGTTTAGCAGAAATTCGGACTCGCCTGATTGAAGAGTGTGGGCCGATTGATTATCTGGAATTGCAGAAATTTTTTGCTAAAGGTGTGATATTGGTGGTTGATCGGGAACTTGATTTAATTGATGTGGCTGAAAAAATCCATGTCGATGATGCCGACTGTATTGGTGACTGGATCAATGCTAAACTACTGGTGAGGGCCCATGATGAACATGCCAAAAAATGGCTCAATGAGAACGCTTATTTTGAAGCGGTAACGGTGGCACCTTGGGTGCTGGTACAAGAAACAAACAAAGAGATAAAACAATGATTGATTGGATTTTAATCTTATCTGCCGGACTTTTAGGCTGGGCCCTAGGCATCGCCGGTATGTATATCATAAACCAGAGAAAAGGCGGCCAACACTCGGTTAAAGAGATGGAAAAGAAATTGGACGACTATCAACATAAAGTGGAAGAACACTTTGCCAAAACCGCTGATTTAATTGATAACTTAACAGACAGTTATCAGGCGGTATTTTCTCATTTATCCGAATCAGCCGAAAAACTCTTAACAGATGAACAAATTCGTCATCAGCTTATTAATCGACGTTCTCGTGAAGTGACCATTAAGTATTTGAAAAGCGATGATGACAGTGAAATAAATACCAACCCATCGGTGGATTAGACCGACGGGTTGGTTTAGTGGCGCGCTTTTATTTTAATAATATATTGTTGCGGTTTTTTTCCACTGTTTTTAAACCCACACCTTTGACTTCGGTGAGTTGCTCTTTGGTTTTAAAAGGACCGTTTTTTTCTCGGTAATTGACAATGGCGGTGGCTTTAACAAGTCCGATGCCTATCAATTCATTCGAAATATCCTCAGCGGACGCTTTGTTAATGTTGACCGCAGCAAAGGCAGTTGAGATTAAAAGGCTGCAGATTAAAAAGAAAGTTTTTAATGTATTCATAATTTGTTCCTCATTTTATTTTTTATACAGTGGGTAAATACCCATTCCAAGATGTTCTCACATCTGAGGCCCATGGTAGCCAGTTGAAAATAATGACAACACCGTTAAATTCTGATAATGTTGTGAAAAAACACCCATGTGATAAGTATCAATGACGACAATGTGTAAGAAAATATCGATTTTCCTGAGTTTGCTTATCTTGTTAACGGGCGTCGTTGAGGCGCAAGATTTTACCCCGCACGGCAGCCAACCCGGTTTGGATTTTTCTTTGAGAAGCACCGCTGATTGTTTGAGTTGTCATCAAAGCACGCAACGCAGCAGTGATCCTTATAATATGCCGGTGGATACCTGGATTGGCTCCATGAAAGCCAACGCCATGCGAGATCCGCTGTTTTGGGCGGCATTGGATGTGGCCAATAATGACCTTCCCGGAGTGGGTGATTTTTGTTTAAGATGCCACACCCCGGAGGGTTGGTATGGTGGTCGGGTGGTAAAAACCGGTCTGCCCAACAAAGGCGTGGTGAACGTTAATGGTGCAGATGGTTGTTCTCTGCAGGGCAGTTTTACCGAAACCGCTTCTGATCACAACGATTACAGTGGTGTCACCTGCCAGTTTTGTCACCGCATTGAATCGCATACGCCCTTGGGTCAGCCAGTGGCCACGCACAATGCCGATATTTGGCTCGATGATGTCGCTTGTGAAAACAGTTTTTCCGGTGAACCGTGTCGTAAGGGTCCTTACAACTATGACAACATCAATCACTTTCCGCCGCCCCATGACTGGGTGTATTCTTCGTTCTTAGAATCGTCAAAATACTGTGGCAGTTGTCATGACATTTCATCGCCTGAAATTGAACAAAATAACCAGCTTACGATTGCTCGAAAGTTCTGGCACAATGGTCAGGAAACCGATGTGGCCATGCCCATCGAACGCACTTATTCCGAATGGCAGAATTCTTATTTTGCGGATTTAATTTACCGAGATCCTTTTGAAGCGCTGACCACCACACAACAGCCGGTCATTCAAACCGGTCAAAGCTGTCAGACTTGTCATATGCCGGAAACGAATGAAGCCGATGCCCGTGCCTGTGTCTTTGGTAACGACCGTCCCGGCAATCTGCCGACCCATCAATTTGCCGGTGGCAATAGTTGGATACCTCAGGTTATTAAAGCTGTTTATGGCGATGATTTAGCAGCCAATGACCCGTCGGGATTAGACCGCAAAGGTGCTTTGGATTTAACCACCTCCTATGCCTTTAATATGCTGCAAAATCAGAGTGCTTTGGTCACTGCACAAGTCACTGCACAAACAGCACAACAGCTGACTGTTGCGGTCAAAGTGACCAATCTTACCGGTCATAAACTACCCACCGGTTATCCCGAAGGCCGTCGCATGTGGCTCCAGATTGAAGCCCGTGATGCCGGTAACAACCTGTTTTGGCAATCCGGGGCATATGACACGAACACGGGAGTATTAACCGAGGACAGTCAGCTCAAGGTCTACGAAACACTGCAGGGTATTTGGAATGAGCTTAACAATACCTGTGAAACCAAAGACGGTGACGGTGATGCCATGTTCCATTTTGTACTGAATAATTGCATCGCCAAGGATAACCGCATTCCGCCTTTGGGTTTTACCGGTGCCGGTCATCGTGAGTTGGCAACGGTGGGTATCAGCTATCCGGCCGATCCGCTGTTAACAGCTGCGGTGGTCAATTTCGATGTTACTGATTATCAAATCAACATAGATCAAGTGACTTTGCCGATCACCGTCACTGCCCGCTTAAATTACCAGGTGGCCAGCAAGGCCTACATCGAATTTTTACAAAAAGTCGCCGATGATAACAATATTCCGTCAGAAAACGCCCTGTGTAACCGCAGCTGGACTGAAGGTCCGGCCAATCAAAACCGTGCCAGCTTTATGACCAACCTGTGGCAAACTTACGGGCGCGCTGAACCGGTGCCTATGGCGGTGGATACGCTGGTGGTGAATTAAACTTTTAATCCCAGGTAAACTTTTTATTTATTGAACCAAAATCCAAGTCCTATTGCCAAAAGGTGCAAGAATATCGCCAATTAAACTGCCACAATGCCTTTAAAACATCATGAATAACGACAAATATTTACAAAAATTACTTAGCCTGCTGGGCCTAATGGTTTTAACCACTGTACTTTTAGCCCGGCAAGATGAAAAGCCGCAACTGAAAGAAAATGAAGTTGTGTTAAATATCGCTTTTGAAGTTACTGAACAATTTTCAGGCTTAATTGAATCAGCGAGCACAAAAAAACAATTGCTTGTTCAGTTAGATGAGTGGCAAGTGCTTGGCTTGGACAGGTACATTATTAAATTTAAAACCAGTGAACACTTGTCTGATGATAATGAGCCACTGTTTATGATTGAAACACAAATATTGGACAGTTATGAAAATAAAATACATGCCCCAAGTTTGATGACTGCGGCCAATTCAATGGCAACCATTGTTATCAGTGCCGAAACCAGCGTTGAACCTTCCTTTAATCTCAGTTTTATGGTGGCATCAAAATAGAAATTCAGCAATAAGAGTCAAATTAAAAATGTGGCCATAAAAGCCAATTTTTCCAATCAAATAATAAATTCAGCAACGCTAAAATGAATTTCAGGAATCCAGGTGATGGGTTTTTACTGACTGTTTTTACAGCCAATTTATTGACCGCTTAAACGCCTGAACTGACCGTTAATCTGAAAGTTAAATCAATTGTGAATCAATTCACACCCTTTTTACAAAAAGGTTTTATAGTGAAGCCATACGAATAATTATTGGGATTAGTGCAGATGTTTAGCCGAAACTATTTATTATTGATGGCATTAATTTGGGGTGGTACAGCCGGGGCTTTTTGTACCTCCGACAGTATTTTTAAATCCGGTGTTGAAAATATGTTTTCACCAGCACCAAGCAATCCGGTGATGACTGAACAAGCAGCGGGACGGTTAATGTATCAAGCCACTTTTGGCCCAAAACTTACAGAGATTCGACATTTACAGGCGCTGGGGGTGGACAGTTGGATAACACAACAAATCAACACACCGGCAACATTACAAGAACCCTGTATGCAAGCCATTTTAGCCAATCCTGCATGGCCTCTTTATCAAAATTCACGGATGGAATCCTGGTTCCTTAATTCTGCCGAAGCGCCCGATCAATTACGCCAACGAATGGCTTTTGCCTTGTCGGAAATCTTTGTGGTGTCCGATGCCGCCAGTTTAGGCAATGAAGTCATGGGGCTGGCAAAATATTATGACATGCTGGCCATTAATGCCTTTGGAAACTACCGGGATTTGCTGGAAGATGTGACGCTCAATACCATGATGGGTTTTTACTTGGGCATGTTCAGAAATGCCAAAGCGGATCCGTCGCAAGGCACCCAGCCGGATGAAAATTATGCCCGTGAAATATTACAGTTGTTTTCCATTGGTCTGCATCAGCTTAATCTGGATGGTACCGAAATACTGGATATTGATGACAACCCCATTCCAACCTATGACCAGACCACCATCGAAAACTTTGCCCGGGTTTTTACCGGCTGGAATTATGCCGGTTGTCCGGAGAACAATTGGATGTGGTGTAACCCCACTGAACCCACGGTGGATGCTTATGCACCGATGGAACCGATTGAATCCTATCATGACACCGATGCCAAAACCCTTTTAAATGGTGTCCAGATTGCGGCCGGGCAAACCGCTTATCAGGATTTGACAGCGGCACTGGATAATATTTTCAATCATCCCAATGTGCCGCCATTTATTTCCAAACAATTGATACAACGCTTTGTCACCAGTAACCCGTCGCCGGCTTATGTGCAACGGGTGGCGGGTGTTTTTGTGGACAATGGTGCCGGTGTACGGGGTGATTTGGATGCCGTTATTCGGGCCATTTTAACCGATGATGAAGCAAGTAATCCGAGCCACCTCAATAATCCTGCATACGGCAAATTAAAAGAACCACTGATACGTTATCTCAATCTCCTGCGGGCTTTTGAAGCCCGCAGTCCCACCGGTCGCTATGGTAACTGGAATCCTGAATTTGGGTATTTGCAACGGCCCTTGGGTTCACCTTCGGTATTCAATTTCTTTAAACCCGGATATCAACTGCCCGGGCCAATTCGAAATCAAGGTTTGGTGTCACCGGAATTTCAGATTACCAGCGAAACCACGGTTATCAGTGTCGCCAATGAAATGAACGAAGCCATTAACCGCGGTCATCACTTGGTGACCCATTGGAATGACAATATGCCGCGCTTACAATTACAGCGAGAATTATTACTGATTAATAACCCGTCGGCATTATTAGATCACCTGGATCTGCTGTTATTTTCCGGGCAAATGTCGGCCCAGACACGTGCCACGGGACTGAATCTATTGAATGATATAAGCCAGGAACCCGACATAACCCGTCTGGCTTCTTTAATCTATGTTCTGGTGCTATCACCGGATTTTGTGGTGCAGCGTTAGCCAGTACAGGAGAGAACAATGAAAAGAAGAGATTTTTTAAAAAATTCCCTGTGCACAGCAGTTGCCACCGGTGGCTTATTGTCTGCAGGCGGCTTGTTACAGCTTGCCCAAGCGGCTGCTTTGAATAATTCAGGTATTCGCGGCACCGGCTATAAAGCCCTGGTTTGTGTTTTTCTGGATGGTGGTAATGATTCGGCCAACATGGTGGTTCCCAGGGGTTTCGCTGAACATGGGGCTTACACTCAGGTGCGAGGTGATCTGGCCTTGGATCACACTGGACTATTGGCCATTTCGCCGCCCAACAACGGTGGTCGCGAGTGGGGTTTACACCCCAATTTATCCGGTCTTCAGGCTTTATTTAATCAAAACAGCCTGGCGGTGGTGAGCAATGTTGGTTCTCTGGCATACCCCATTAATCAGGCCCAGTATAACAACGGTTCGGTGCCGGTTCCGCCCAATCTATTTTCCCATTCAGACCAGCAGATTCAATGGCAAACATCTGTCGCTGATCAGGGCTCTTTATCCGGTTGGGCCGGTCGGATTGCCGATTTGTTACACAGCACAGTCAATGGCGGCAATGATTTGTCCATGAACATCTCATTATCTGGCAGTAACCAACTGCAAGTGGGTGAAGCCGTCAACCAATACCACATGACCAATCAGGGCAGCTTGAGTTTAAACGATGTGCAATGGGGTGCCGGACCGGCACGTCTGGCGGCCATCAATGCATTGCTGAATGAACCTCAGGCCAATCTTTTTAAACAGGGATATGCCGACATTTTCCGGCGTTCACTGGATTTAGACGGGGTGATTTCAACGGCATTGGCCAATGCCTCCCCGTTAGTCACCCCGTTTCCGCAGCAACAGGGTTGGAATACACTGTCTGAACAACTGGAGATGGTGGCACGCATGATATCGGTACAGGCAGATTTAAACATGAATCGTCAGGTGTTTTTCTGTCGTCTGGGCGGTTTTGATAATCATGATAATCACCTCAATGATCATGGTATTGGTATGAGTAATGTCGATGGGGCGCTCAGCGCTTTTCAGGCGGCCATGGCAGAACTGGGTGTCGAAGATCAGGTGACTTTATTCACCGCCTCTGATTTTTCTCGCACCTGGGTGTCCAATGGTCAGGGTTCAGACCATGGCTGGGGTGCCAGCCATATCGTCATGGGAGGTGCCGTCAACGGTGGAGATTTCTATGGTGATATGCCCATCATCGAACCGGGCAGCCTCGACTCGGTCAGTGATCACGGCCGTTGTATTCCGACCATTGCCGTGGATGAGTATGCCGCCACCCTGGCACAATGGTTTGGTGTTAATATCAGTCAAATTCCTGATATTTTGCCCAATATTGGTCGTTTTAACAGCAATGACCTGGGATTTATGAATATTACCTGATGCACATTGCCTGGCTAATTTTGTTGTTGCTGTTATGGGCTGATTCCGCCCTTGCCGGTGTCAGTGGCTGTGATGATTTAAGTGCCATCGCTGAAACGCCGCAGGTCGATATCGACAGTGATATTCAAGCTATTTTTGACAATCATTGTGTTGTTTGTCATGGCCCACCCAGTCCGATTGCTTTTATGGATTTAAGCGCCGGAGCGCGAGATATCGTGACGGTTCCCAGTTTTCAAATCCCGGAACTCAACCGCATCGAACCCGGTCAGGTAAGCATGAGTTATCTATTCTTTAAAATTAACTGCAGTAATCAACTGTCCGGTAACCGCATGCCCCGCGATGCACCACCCTTAAGCCTTAATGACCAGGCGTTAATCCGTGATTGGATTAATCAAATTTTGATTTTTAAAGATGGTTTTGAATAATTTTGTGTTTGAATAGTCGGGTTGTTTTCTTGATAATGTATTCATGCAAAGCTATCGTGAATGTATATTGTGTTGTATAGTGCGCGCTTGCTAAGAATATGGCCTGTTAGATAGGTCTTGAAAGGATATTACATGAAGTTTGAATCATTGGGTTTAGCCCCGGAATTACTTAAAGCCATCGAAGCCTGTGGTTATCGTGAGATGACACCTGTGCAAGAACAGGCGATGGTGCCGGCTCGGCGTGGTCAGGATGTGTTGATTAATGCCCAAACCGGGACCGGTAAAACAGCGGCATTTGCGTTACCCATATTGCAACAGCTCATTGATAAACCAAGAACTGTGGCACCGGGTAAGGCGCGGGTTTTAATATTGACACCGACACGGGAACTGGCTGAACAATTGAGCGAAACCATCGGTGACTATGCACAAAATATGGCCCTTAATATGACTGCCATTTATGGTGGTATTAAAATGGATGGTCAAGTGGCTAAATTACGGGCCGGATTGGATATTTTAATTGCCACGCCGGGGCGTTTGCTGGCGCATACGGAGAATAATCACATTGATTTGTCTGAAGTCGAGTTTGTGGTTCTGGATGAAGCAGATCGCTTATTGGATATGGGTTTTATTGATGATGCCCGTCAGCTGATTGTGCAAACGGCGAAAAACCATCAAACCATGCTGGTGTCAGCCACCATCACGCCGGCGTTGAATGAATTGGCCCATAAAATATTAAAGAATCACGAAGAAATTCGAGTCAGTAAAGCCAATATAACTGCAGAAACCGTTGAACATGTGGTGTATCCGGTCAGTGAAGATCGTAAGTTAGACTTATTTATGGCTTTATTGGAAGAACATAACTGGTATCAGATTCTGGTCTTTACCGGCACCAAAAAACAAGCTGAGCATTTGCTGGAACGATTAAAGAAAACTGACGTGCCGGTGGCACTCTGTCACGGTGATACCCGGCAGGGACAACGCCGTCGGGCACTGGCAGATTTTAAATCGGCAAAAATTCAAGTGTTGATTAGTACTGAAGTGGCGGCACGTGGTTTGGATATTGACAGTTTGGATTATGTTTTAAATTACAACCTGCCGTATTTACCTGAGGATTATGTCCATCGTGTTGGGCGCACCGGTCGCGCCGGTAAATCCGGCCATGCCATTTCATTTGTCTGTCCGCAAGAAGCGCGTGCTTTAATGCGTATTGAACGTATGATTGGTGAGAATATTCCACGCATATATAAACGTGGTTTTGAATTGACTGAGGCTGATACTTTAAGGGAAACATCGGTACCAAAACCAAAAACAAAGTCCAGGAAAAAGCCCGCTGAAGCCGGTAAATCTGATCAGCCAAAATCCGGCAAATCAGCACAAGCCAAACCCAAAAGAAAATCGCGGAAATCCATCAGCAGCCGCGCCGGTGGAGCCAAAAACTGGAAAGCACGTAAAAAACGATAGTTTTTTCGCGCTTCAATATTGGCTGAGAAAGCACAGCTATCAATCCCTGTTTTTGAATTGCGATAGCCTGACTGAACACACCCCGGCCCCGCTTGAAAGGGGCCGGGTGCGTTCGGTCAGGTCATCGAGTTATTCGGTACCTTGATTAACTTAAGAATTAACGCTGTTCAATAGGTCCAACC
>QQUO01000129.1 GCA_008501575.1 Pseudomonadota bacterium | reverse complement strand
TTGTTGCATTTGTTGTTGGTACATTTGCTCAAAGTTAACCGGTTGCAATAACAAGGTTTGAAAACCACCGTTGGTGATTAAATCGCTGACTTGTTGACGCACATAAGGAAACAACACATTAGGGCAATAAATCCCTAAGGTCTGGTGTAATGCCTGTTCTTCAAAATTCTCCATACTGAAAATACCGGCTTGTGCCACTTCAGCCAAATAAGCGGTTTTTTCATTCACTTCACAGGTTACTGTGGCCGTTAAAGTTACTTCATAAGTAATGTCATCGAGTTTTTCCACTTTTTGATTTAAGTTCAACTTGATGTTGGGCTGACCTTGCTCCTGGAAAACCTGGGGTGCATTCGGCGCCTCAAAAGACACATCTTTGAGGTAAATTTTTTGAAAAGCCATTTTTGGACCATTGCCTTGTGTGTTGGCTGCTTGTTTGTTTTCTTCAGTCATAAAATAATTCCTGTAAATTGATAATAAATGATTGTTTAAAGACGGTATCTTGGCAGTATTACGCTTTACTTAAGGGCAATTTATCATTGACCCAAGCATTAATTCCGCCTTTTAAGTTAAAAATCTGTTCAAAGCCCTGTTTTTCCAGTTGTTGACAGGCCCTCATCGATGCTCGACCACTTTGGCAATAAACCACCACCGGTCGTTTCTTGCCCTTGGCTAATTTTTTTGATGCTTGATTAAGCTCACTGGTCGGGATATTAATGGCATTAACTATATGCCCGCCGGCAAAGTGCTCAGGTGTGCGGGTATCAACCAGCAGTGCATTTTGTTGGTTAACCAGTCTGGTGAGCTGGTCGGATGTGATGTTTTTTAATTGACTGCTTTGTTCTTTCAGAACAGTCCAAAAATACAAAAACGCCACAATCAAAAAAGACATCACCAAAAAAGGGTGATTGCCGGTAAATTCAGCCAATTGGGACATCAGTTAACACCTGAAAATTGAAAACAGACAATATAAGGGATGGCCCACAAAAATCAAGTGTTAATGCAGTTAATACTGCCCCAGGTTAGTATATCGCCTGGATGTAACCAGAAAAAACTCATGATATCCAAAAAAGACATCCAGTCGGCACTGATGTCATCAAGGACTTTATATTTGCTGATGTTGAAATCTGATTAACGGTGGGCAAGATTGAAAATGCTGTTTATAATGATGAACGAATTATTATACTGTCGCCACTTATGACCCCAAAACTTGCTTGCTTGCTGATTGTCCTTTTTATAGTGAGTAATGACACCTGGGCACAACAAGCCGATGAAGATACAATCAATCAACAACTGCAAACCATTAAATCAAGATTAACAGAATTAAAAACGGCGCTAAATTCAGCACGGGGCGAAGAAGCACAGTTGTTGCGTGAGTTAGAACGCCAAGACCAAAAAATCAATCAGCAAGGCAAACAGATTCGAAGCAGCCAAAAAGCCATCGATTTGACCAGCCACCAAATTCAAGTTCTGGAACAACAAATCACCACATTAAAACGCAGTATCGCCGATCAAAAACAACAAATGGCACAGTTATTACGGTTACACATTTATATCAGTCACGATCGTTTTGTCAAAAAAATACTGCTCAGCCGGGACAACCGCTCTGTTGACATCACCCAACATCAAATCAAGTACTTACAACATCGTTTATACAGCCTAATCAAGGATATTGCACAGCATATTGAACAATTGTCGGTAATCAAAACCGACACCCACAAAAAACAACAACAACTCCAACAAGAACAACAAATTTTACAGTCAGCACAAGACCAATTAGTCACCCAAAAACAACAGCGCGCTCAGGTTTTAACAACTTTGCGTCAAACCATCAGTGCTTATCAAAGTGAAAGCGAATCATTGAACCAAGACCGCAATCGCCTCAATCAATTACTCTCGGAGCTGAGCCAGCTGCTGGATGATTTGCCGGATGATTTAGGCAAAAATGTTCATTTTGCCAATCTTAAGGGCCACCTTGAGAAACCGTTAAACGGCGATGTTATTCGTCAATTTGGCAGTTTGCGGGCTGGCCACAGCCGCTGGGATGGTATTGTGGTGGCGGGTCAATCCGGCCAAGCCATAAAAGCCGGAGCCTATGGTCGGGTTGCTTTTGCCGATTGGTTGCGGGGCTACGGCCTACTGGTGGTGATTGATCATGGTGATGACTTTATGAGCTTGTATGGCCATAACCAATCACTGCTGGTTACGGTCGGTGATTGGGTTCAAGCCGGTCAGGAAATCGCCACTGCCGGCCAGTCAGGTAACATCAGCCAAAGCGGGGTTTACTTTGAAATCAGGCGTCAAGCCGAACCAGAAAACCCCGTGCCCTGGCTGAAGTCACCCTAACGCATTATTCTGGCTTAATAAACTTTAAGGTAAAGCGATCTGACTCACCAATGGCCTGATAGGATGCTTTATCAGCACCTTCCGGTACCCGCAGTGTGGGTGGCAAGGTCCACACCCCGTTGGCATGGTTCGCGGAATCTTTGGGATTGGCATTCACTTCGCTGATGGCAACCAATTTAAAACCGGCGGCTTCGATTAATTGAATGGCATAACCTTGGTTGACGTAGCCTTTTTTTGCTTGAGGATCAATCTCAGCTTTGGCATCGGCTCGATGTTCAACCACAGCAAAAACACCACCCGATTTTAGCATCGCAAAAACATCCTTAAGAACCGCATCCAGTTTATCCGCTCTCATCCAATTATGTAAACTGCGGAACGTTAACACCGCATCTGCCTGGCCATGGTATGCTGTCAAGTCAGAAACACCGGGATTAAAATCGATGGTTTTGACTTTGTTATAGATTGGATTTTCTGCCATTTTTTGATCAAAGCCCTGACGGGATTTTTTGTAATAATCACCACCGGCATCGGCATCAAAATGGGCGGCGATTAATTGACCTTCATCGGCCAAATAAGGCGCCAATATTTCGGTGTACCAACCACCACCGGGCCATAATTCCACCACCGTCATGTCCGCTTTAATACCAAAAAAGGACAATGTTTCCTGCGGATGACGAAATTCATTTCGGGCGATGTTGTTTTCAGAACGATGCGCACCACTAATTATGTCATTCATTTCCATTGATGGTGTCTCAGCCTGAACTGATGTTGCCAATATAAGTAAAGTTGTTGCGGTCACCAGCAGTGTTTTTATTTGTTGAATCATAAATTTCTCTCTTTAAGTTAATGTTTAAATTGCCACAGGTTTATGACAATTCAGATTAAGTTCAGTTTGTCACGCTAACATAAGAATACAATACTAAATTATACGAGGTTTATCATGAAAAAAATATCAATTCTACTGATTGCTTTAACACTGCCTTTTTCCGCACTGGCTTTTAACTTTGCTAAACCCGGCGAACCTTCGGGTAAAATTGTTTTCAATGATGTCAATCCGGCTAAGTTGCTTTATCAAGTTGAATTGGTTGCAGTCAACGGTGAGAATGTACCGCGCCGTGCCCATGCTGTGTGGTTAAAACCGGGTGAATATGAATTAACACTTTTTCCAAAACTTGATAACTACGCAATAAAGCACATGGGTCTAAAAGAGCGCAGAAATGCAGATCGAGAATTGGTGGTCGTGTCATTCAAGGTTGTCGCAGGAAAAACGTATTATTTAGCTTATGATGCCCGGGCTGAAGATTCCCTTGATTGGCAGCCCATCTCTTATAAAATTGATTAACAATTACCCTTTTCAATCAATACGGTTCACTCTAAATTCAGTTTAAATCCGTAATATAAAAGACATTAAACAATGACATGAGGTTTACCATGAAAAAAATATCAATTCTGTTAATGGCGTTGGCGTTACCCTTTGCGCTTTTGGCTTTTGATTTTGCTAAACCCAGTGAACCATCGGGCAAGGTGGTACTCAGCGATTACAGTGAAGCCAAACAATTATACCAAGTAAAACTGGTGGAGGTGAATGGTGAGAATGTACCGGTGCGGGCTCATGCCGTATGGCTGAAACCCGGTCAATATGTATTAACCTTATCCGCACAAATAGGCAAAATGGCAAAAAGTAATCTCAGCATTAAAGCCCGCAGCGGTCTTGATAACCGAGAAAATAAATTAACTTTAAACGTTGAAGCCGACAAAACCTATTATCTGGCGTATGATGCCCGCCCGGAAAAGCATGAAGATTGGAAGCCAATTGTTTATAAAGTTGAGTAATCGATCTTTAATCCGTTAAAAAAAGCGGCTAATCAGCCGCTTTTTTTATTGTAATTAAAATCTTAAGCCTGGGGGGTCAAGCTTTTTTGATTATCATGACCTTTGAACCATAACAACACACCCAAAACGGCGATAACCAGTTGTGCCGCAACTCCTTGTAAAGTTGGATAAATACCAAACCAATCAAGGGTTGGAATATTAATGTAATAAACCCCCACAGCACCGGCTTCTTGTAATGCCGCCACGCCTTTACCCATAATCACAAATGCCAACAACAAGAGCACCAGGGCCGTGGCTTTAACGCATAACCCCAAAGGCAATCGCATGCCAATCCTGAAAAA
>QQUO01000162.1 GCA_008501575.1 Pseudomonadota bacterium | reverse complement strand
TGATCCGGTAGGATATCCAGAAGATCTTTTGGGGGGATAAGCAGAAAACCGGTAATTCGTTTTTGCGCACTGCCATTTCTTTCATAAATACAGGCATAAATACTCTTTCTTTTTGCATCAATCACAACAGAACAGAAAACATCAACGCCGATTTAAAACGCCCTATTTGGAGAAACTTTTGACGACCAAAGTAATACAAGCCCACTGCCCCTAAACCCATCTCAATCGATGTCATGGCCGCCACATAACGCACATCCCACGAGGGCTTAACCTCTAAACCTTGCATTTGTGTGCTAATCCATTGCGGCAGCCACTCCACAGTAAACACATGCACCACAAAGCCACTGAATGAAGCGATTAAAGCAATTATTAACAACAATATAATTTTCATAGCGAATTTTAGAACAATCTCAATAATTATAATTGAAACAAGTCATCCATACCTGAAATAAATTCCCGCTTACCGCCAAAAGACGGATGGCGAATACGCTGAATGGCATGGCTTGGAAAAGCTTTTTGTGCCGCTAACTGTCCTTTACGGCCAATGCCGGCAATGGTTGTCGGCTGAAAAATATCGGCCAATTGTTGAAGATAACGACTGCCCTGTTGAATCTCTTTTGCGGTGGGCGCCCGGTTGGTTTTGGGTCGGCGGACTTGATAGGGATGAAACGGAAAGGCATTCCAAAACAAAGGTGTTTGTTGCTTTTCAGTCAGGTATTCCCACACCATGGTGGCGGTATTTTCTGATTCTCGCGTGGTTAAAATCAATTTTGATTTTAATTCCAGCAACAAGGGGTGATTAAAGCGTGAATACATATCACCGCAACTAAACGGAATGCCCGTTAAACGACCGCCCTTATAACCGAGCGCTTCACCCACCAATAACACCGGCTGACTGTTAAATATTTTTACCGCCAGTAAATACTGAAAAAGATTATCCGCCAAATCAGGGTTTCGATACGGATTGTGGCATTGTGGTCGGTGGCCACAACGCGCTAAATTTTCAACGAACTGTAATATTTCATCCATTGAACATGAGTTTATCCCATTGAAAACGTTAATTCATCCCAAAATTTGTGGATTCAACTGCCAGACCGTGTAATTGAGGAATGCGGCAAAACTAACCCACAATACATACGGTATCAGTAACGCACCGGCCCATGATTGTACCCGCCAGAAAGTCACTATTGTGGCCACAATCAAAAACCACAGTATAATAATATCGATAAAGGCATAGGCACCCAAATGCCAGGCGAAAAACAACCAGCTCCATAGCGCATTAACCACCAGTTGAACTAAAAATAAAAGCAATGCGGTTCTATTTTTTCGAAAACCACCTTCTCGCCAGACCAGCCAGGCCGCAATACCCATCAGTGCATACAGTACAGTCCACACCGGACCAAACACCGAACCCGGTGGTGCCCACGTCGGTTGGCTTAAATCAGCGTAAAATGATCGGGCCTGGATTGATGCCACTGCACCGATGGCTGAAGCAGTAAAACTGATCACCAGCCATACGACTAAGCCGAAAAATTGTTTTTGTTTTGATAACGTTGTCATAATTCACCTGTGGAATGTTCGTCATTAATTATAACCACTGTTTTAACCTGAACCCCGTGAAAAATAAGACAAAATGATTGTTTCATCGTTACGTAAAAGCGTCTTTTTCAGGGTTTATCACAAACGATTAAACCCATCCTCAGTTTTCGTTGGTTTATTTGTAGCTGCGGGCCTGCCCTAAGGGGCACTAATGTTGGTGCGCCCGCCTTGCCCAACAGCATGGTTTATTGCATGTAACACAGAACATGGCCTGAAATCGCTTAGCTAAATTATTGTGCTCAGCTCTTTAAAGACTTGTCACTAAAATCAAAATTGCAATGCTTAAATATACAATGATGAACAGGTAAAACAACACCGGGCTGTCTTCACGGCTGTAATAATTCGCTCGAAGACCACGAGAACCTGCCATCACCTTGCCGGATATTAGGCCCCATATTGCCATAGCGATTAGAATTAAACTGATTAATATGAGTAGCATTGATGACATCATGATTAGCGAATTATGGTTTCTCTTATAGTTTAACCTGATTTAGAAACTGATTGGTATCCACCAAATTATCCATGTTATAGTTACACGCGGTAATTTTTACATTTTAAAAACCACGGGAGCTTATTTTGGAAACAGGCATTATGATTTCACTGGCCGGCTATTTTATCGTTATGCTCGGCATTGGCTTTTACGCATTTAAAAAATCCACCGGTGACCTATCTGGTTATATGCTCGGCGGTCGCAGTTTATCACCGGCGGTGGTGGCCTTATCTGCCGGTGCCTCTGATATGAGTGGTTGGATTATGATGGGCTTACCCGGCGCCATGTTTATCACCGGTTTTAGTAGTGCCTGGATTGCTGTTGGTTTAATTATCGGCGCTTGGTTAAACTATATTTTTGTGGCTCCGCGTCTGCGAGTTTATACAGAAAAAGCCGATGACTCCATCACCATTCCGGATTATTTTGCCAACCGTTTTGCCGATAGCCGAAATATTTTGCGGATTATCTCTGCCTTTGTCATTATTATCTTTTTCACCATATACACTTCTTCAGGTGTGGTTGCCGGTGGAAAATTATTTGAAAGCTCATTTGGTCTAAGCTATGAAGTCGGTATGTACGTCACCACCGGTGTGGTGGTTTTGTACACCTTATTCGGTGGCTTTTTAGCGGTTAGCCTGACCGACTTTGTACAAGGTTGTATTATGTTCGTGGCATTGGTTTTGGTACCAGTGGTAACCTTTTCATTACTGGACCAACCGTTACAAACCACTTTAACCGAGATTAATCCGGAGATGCTCAGCTGGTTGGGTACCGGCTCAATATTAGGCATTATTTCTGCTTTGGCATGGGGTCTGGGTTATTTCGGGCAACCACATATTATTGTTCGTTTTATGTCTTTACGCAGTGTTAAAGACATGCCCACGGCACGTCGTATCGGTATGAGCTGGATGATTGTCGCTGCCATGGGAGCGGTGGCCACGGGCCTCTGTGGTGCCGCCTATGCCTATGAAAAAGGCATTGCCGTTGCTGATCCGGAAACAATATTTTTAATACTGTCACAAGTCTTGTTTCATCCTTTGGTTGCGGGGTTTTTATTGGCCGCTATTTTAGCCGCCATCATGAGCACCATTTCATCGCAACTGTTAGTCAGTTCAAGTTCTCTCACTGAAGACTTTTATAAAACATTTATTCGTCAAAATGCCGGTAATAAAGAACTGGTCTTTGTGGGTCGATTAAGTGTGGTGGCGGTTGCTTTGTGTGCAATATATCTGGCCTATAATCGCGACAGCAGTATTTTAGACTTGGTGAGTAATGCCTGGGCCGGTTTTGGTGCAGCTTTCGGCCCCCTCATTTTATTTAGTCTCTACTGGAAGCGTATGAATTTAGCCGGTGCCATTGCCGGTATGGTGGTCGGCGCAGCCACAGTCCTGTTCTGGATTTATGCACCCGTAACCATTAATGGTGTGGCTTTGAGTTCGATTATTTATGAAATAGTCCCCGGTTTTATATTGGCCAGTCTGGCGATTGTATTGGTGAGCCTGTTATCAACTCAACCCAATAAAACCATTACTGAATTATTTGATCAAGTTCAAAAGTCACTTTAGAAAGTAGGAGTTAATGGGAACTGACTTTTCCCGGTTTACCGGCACCTAAGCCCACCAATAGCTTAAGAGACCCAACCACAAGCAACATCGCTATGGGTATTGACCAGCCACCGCTGAGGTCGAATAAGCTGCCGAACAAAACCGGGCCAATGGCCGCCACTGTATAACCAATGGATTGCGCCATGCCCGATAATTCCGTGGCACTTTCGGTATCGCTTGAACGCAGCACAATTAATAATAAAGCCAAACCAAAAGTGCCACCCAAGACCAATCCAATCAAAGAAACCCAAATAGCCACAGGACCCAATTGCGGAAACAATAAACCAATAATTCCAACACTTTCAATGGCAATCAGTATGACAATAATGAGTCGTTGGTCCTGCACTTTACCGGCCCAATAAGGTACCAGCAAAGAACCAAAAATACCCATGGCTTGTGACAGGGACAACATCCATCCGGAAAACTCAGGATCATAATCTCGGCTCAATAAAATGGCCGGTAACCAGGCCAGAATGACATAAAAGGTCAGCGATTGCAGCCCCATAAACAGCGCCACTTCCCAGGCTTTTAACGATTGACCCATGTGCTTCATGGCAGCCATAAACCGGCGCTTGGTGGCCGATTTCTTAAGACGAAAATATTGTGGCAACCAGATAAAAAATGCCAGCAAAGAAACCAGTCCCCAAACCCCCAAAGAGCCGCGCCAGCCGAGATTAAGGTCATGCGCCAAAGGTACACTTACACCTGCCGCTAATGCTGCACCGACAGCCATCATTGCTGAATATAGACTGGTCACAAGACCCGATTTTTTGGAAAAATTCCGCTTGGTTAAACTCGGCAATAAAACATTACCCAATGCAATCGCCAT
>QQUO01000021.1 GCA_008501575.1 Pseudomonadota bacterium | reverse complement strand
CTGTAAGCCATTAAAGACAGTTTAACGTCACAACTTTCCCGGGCCTCGCGATCAAAGGGACCGCAATGATAGGCGCCCAGCTTCATTAAAGTGGCATCCAGAGCGGCCACCGAAGCCTGGGCGGTGCGTTTGGCGTCGCGGTATTCACGGATGGTAAAACCACCGGTATTGGATGGCCAGGAAAAAGCCACCACTTCGACATCATACAATTGTTCTATTAACAGGCTTTGTGCCAGATTTTTTTGAAAGGATTGGTTATAGCCATGGATAAAGAAAACACAATTTTTGTTGGCCTGGTGGAGTCGTTTACGTAGCGCCGCAAATTCATGTTTTGAGGGCAGGTTATCGGCAGTTAGGTTTTTCGGTTCTTTGACCAGTTTAATGCGCCATTGCCCGGCATTGTCACCGGTTTTAATTTTTTTGGCGTGTGCCAGGCGGATTTCATTGGGGCCTTTGGCATTAACTTGCTCACCAAAAGCGAACTCATCGGCCACACCGTTTTGAAAGCGATCTTGATTAATGTTGCGGTTAGTAACAATTAGCATTGTAATGATTCCGAATAAAGTCCCAAGAACATTCCTTTACTCTGACCACACGGCCATTTCGTTGCCGCCGGGTTCTTTAAAATGAAAGCGCCGACCACCGGGGAATTCAAAAATATCGCGGGTGATGCGACCTCCGGCATTGCGGATTTTTTGGCGGGTTTCTGCTATATCGGCAGAATAAAATACCGTTAAAGGCGCGCCTGCATCGGCGGTTTTGACTTGTTTGGCGGCATAAAAGCCACCGTCTAATTGGTCTAGACTAAAGGCCGTGTACTCAGGCCCATAATCAGTGAATGACCAGCCGAATACGGCCTTAAAAAATGATTTGGTTTCGGTTAAATCCTGACTGGCAAACTCTAAATAATTAATCGATTCATGCTTAATCATGGTCAGTCTCTGCAATGTACTGATTTTATTATAGCCTGATGTTGATAACGATACGATGGAATTTAGTGGTAAAATCAGGGCATGACAGCGCAACTACCCTGTGGAGCTCAAGATTTGTTGGAAGCGGCGATTGTACAAAAACGCCGTTTGAATTTGGTTTGCCTAAATCAAGCCGACCAACAAATTAACTATCAGCATATCCTGCCTTTGGATGTCTTTAGTCGAGAGGGTGTTGAGTGGTTGAGTTTTATGTATGCCGATGACCACGGTGGTATCAGGCGGGTGGACATCAATACGGCAAAAATACTGTCTTTTCAGGCGGTCGATAATCGCCAGCCCATCTTACAATACCAATGTAGCTAACTTGCTTCGGGGGTCAGCTGATGGCCGCAAGACCAGCAAAGGCCATAATGCCCCTCATTGTTCTCGCCACATTGCGGACAGGCCCAGTCCGGTGCGTTTTCACCATTATCCAGGATTTTTTTGAAGTCGTTAACAATCACCATGGCCTGATTGTAATCCGCTTGATTATGCAGCCATAATTCCGGCCAGGTTTCGATAAACGGTAATTCGCCGGTACCACCTGCCAACAGTTCATTTTTGATAAAACAAGATAACCCGGCGTCAATCAATTGTTGTTTCAATTGCACCAGTATAAAGAGGCGTTCATCGGTAAAAACTTTAATCATGGTGTCATTATAACAAGATTCGCTGACAAGCATGACGGCTGATTTTCAGCGCGTTCCTTTAATCCTGAATTATGCAATTGTCTCAATTAGAAACAACAATCGGTTATAATAATAGAGTTATCTTTCTGAGAGATTATTATGTTTGATTGGCAGGCTTTTTTGGGCTGGAATGTGATTGTTCATTTTGGATTACTGCTGCTGGCAACCCTCATGGTGGCCGGGGCCACGGATTGGGTGGTGCGAATTCATCAAATGATGTTTGACCTGCCACGTGAACGTTTATTGTTGTCTTATTGGTATTTCCTGGCTTTTTATAAGGTGATTATCTGGGCCTTGTTTTTAGGGCCTTATGTGGTGATTAGATGGTTGATGTAGATCAGATAATGAGTCATCATTTTGGCCACTTTGCACCGGATGAGGTGACTGCCGGTCGCATTACCTGGTGTCGCAAATTACCGACTAATTGGTTGGGTAAGCAATTGGCCCAGTGGCAACGTAAACGGGTGATCAGGGATTTGGACGGGCCGCTTGATTTAAGATTAGATGGCATTAAGTTACGGGTATTCTTGGTGGATAATGTTTCGGAGCGCAGTTATGTGTTTATGCCGTGGCGTTTTGATGCCTTAGAGCGTGAATTGATGCAAAAACTACTGCCAAAGGATGGGGTTATGGTGGATATTGGTGCCAATGCCGGAATTTACAGTTGTTTGGCAGCCCGACAATTAGGCCAATCGGGGGTGCTGGTGGCTTTTGAGCCGAATCCGGAGATGGTGCCGCGTTTGCGCTTTAATCTCGAATCAACTTTGGCCGATTGTAAGGAACTGCCGCGGCTTGAAATCCAATCCATTGCGGTCAGTGACGAAACCGGTTCAATCCCCTTTTATTTGAATCGTCAGAATTTAGGCGCGTCATCAATGATTGAGGACCAACAGGGGCAATGCATTGATGTGGAATGTCAGCCATTACTGGACGTGATTGAATCGTTAAAGCTGTCACGTATCCATGTGTTAAAGTGTGATGTTGAAGGCAGTGAAGATCGGGCTTTGGTGCCTTTTTTCACTGATGCCCCCAACCACCTGTTACCCGGTTGTGTGATTATTGAACATAACCCTGAAAAGTGGCAATTGCCCTTATTGGAAGTGATTAAACAGCGTGGCTATGTGCAAAGCCACCGCACCCGCATGAATGTGGTGCTGCAACAACGGCGATTGATTAAATTAAGTGACCCCCAGCAGGTCGTGCGAAAAGCGGTTAAAAACAGCAGTGTCGCCGGGTTAGCCCATCGTGAGTCGAATTCTAATCCTTGATGCGTAATGGCAGGCCTTTGTCTTTATTGGATTTTTTAGCCCGTAAATAAACCAATTCAAAGGTGGCCGGATAAAGTCCGTCATCGGTGCGGAATTGTTGGTAATGTGTTGTCAGTTCTTGTAACACCCGTGGCGAGGTCAGGCCTTTGGCGCGTTGATTATCGGTGTTGTGGGCGCCAATATTTTTTAAATCCTTCATGACATCAATCACGGATCCATAGGTCATGGTAATTAACTCAGAATCAGCAATGACATCATCAAAGCCTTGACGTAAGGCCAACTCAGCCAGGTCATTGGCCGGAACAAAGCGATTGACATGGGGTTTATCGTCAATCTTTGACCAGGCATGGCGCAGCTCGTGTAGGGTGTGTTCGCCCATGGTGGTGAGGTGGAGCAGTCCACCGGGTTTCAAAGCCCGTTTTATTTCACGTAGAACGGTTTGTTCATCACACCATTGCAGCATCAGATTGGAAAACAATAAATCCACACTGTTGGCATGAATATCGATGGCATGGGCATCAGTCTGACGGCATTCGACTTGCTTGTGTGGAGAAATTTGCGCCAGCATATCGGCACTGAAATCAGCGGCAATTAGTTGGCTGTCAGGGAAGCGTTGGAGCAAGGGTTCAATGGCCCAGCCGGTACCACAGCCTAAATCGAGAATGTTTTTTATGGTCATTTTTTGTGGTGCTTCAAAGGCATCAAAATCCACCCGCTCTAATAAGCGCTCCAGGGCTTCTTTTTGTAACACCGCATGTTGTTCGTATTGCTGCGCCGCTTTGCTGAAAGCAGCTTTGATTTGGTGGTGTTCTAAACTCATAAAAAATCTCGAATTAGGTTCGACATGTCATTAGCGTGTTGTAAAAAAGGTGCATGGCCACCGCGCAATAAATGAAATGATCCGTTGGCTAATTGTGCGGCATGGCGCATGGCGTCGGGATGAACGATGCGATCTCGCCGACCACTGAGCCAAAGTGAGGGCGTTTTCAGGCTTTTCAATACCGGACTTAAATCCAGCGCTTGTAATAAATTTAAACCATTTATCAGAGATGTCTGTTGTGGCAGTGGCTGTTGAAAAATGATGTCTTGTAATTGCTTTAAATGCTGTCGCTCATTTTGCACGCCCATGACCTCTAAAGCCAAAAATCGGTCAATGGTGGCTTGTACGTCTTGTTGCACACTGTCTTTAAATGCACCCACTATTTTCTTTGGCATGCCGTGTGGCCAGTGAGGACGTGCTTGGAAACAAGGTGTGGCACAAACCATAATCAATGATTGCACCTGTTCAGGGTGATGCAATGCCTGGTTTAATGCAATAAGGCCTCCCATGGACCAACCCAGCCATACGCCTTTGGGCAGCGTCCGGAAATCTTTTGCCAGATGTTCGAGGTTATCAGGGAGTGTCTGTTGCTGGTTATCACCGTGACCCGGTAAATCAACCAGGTTTATGGTGAAATGTGCAGATAAATCAGTTGCCCAAGCGTTGAAAATACCGGCATGCATGCCCCAACCGTGCAGCATATTAATCACCGGCCCGTGGCCCAGGGTTTTGACTATTTTCATATTAACAGCTGTGGTGTTTAATGCAGGGCATTGTAAT
>QQUO01000211.1 GCA_008501575.1 Pseudomonadota bacterium | reverse complement strand
AAGCGCAGAGCTTAATTGCCAAAGATGAAATGTTTGCGGTGTTGCTGGCGGATGATTTTATCGAAGCGACGGTTAATCCCTTAACTGCACTGCTCAATTGTGCTCGATTAACCGGGCAAACAACCCGCAGTGTCGAACAGGTGCCTGCTGACCGTATCAGCAGTTACGGAATCGTATCCCCAAAAAAATGGCACCAGGGCAAAGCTGAAATCGAGGCCATTGTAGAAAAGCCGGCGATTGCTGAAGCACCATCGGATTTTGGTGTGATTGGGCGGTATGTGTTGCCGGCACGTATCTTTAATGTACTGGAACAAACACCGGCAGATAAAAAGGGTGAAATCCAATTAACTGACGCCATTAAAACTTTGCTGCAAAAAGAAGGCGCCCATGCGGTGCAATTAGAGGGTCAGCGCTTTGATTGTGGTCATCATGAGGGTTTTGTTATGGCCAATTTGCATGTAGCCATGAAAGATCCGCAGTTGCGAATCAAAATCAGTGACTATCTTAATGCGATAGCTTAAAGGCTTGAGGTAATAAATCAGCCACCTGATAACTGCTTACCCCGCCGTCTTTGTTAACTAGATGGATGTGGGTGTTGTGGTCACTGTGCTCGGCTATGACTTGTCGGCAGGCGCCACAAGGCGGACAGGGATTTTGTTTTTCGGCAACAATAACAATATCAACAATACTGCGGCCACCACCTAAAATCATGGCGGCCACCGCCGCTTGTTCAGCGCAGCAACCGATTGGATAAGCCGAATTTTCAACATTACAACCGGCGTAAACCTGTCCCTGATTATCCAATACAGCGGCACCCACTTGAAACTGTGAGTAGGGCGCATAGGCTTGATGCATCGCTTGTTCAGCTGCCGCCAGAAGTTGTTTTAATTCAGGCATCAGGTAAGTAATAAATGGCCGGTAAATGCCGTAAGCCTTCTTCTAAATCCATGCCATATCCAAAAATGTAATAGTCATCAATGTGTAAAGCCGGATAATCAGGCTGGTAATCGGCATAACCGCGGTCGTGTTTTTTATACACCAAAACCACAGATTTTACTGAAGCAGCACCCTTGCGTAAGCACCAGTCACGGGCCGCTTTAAGGGTATGGCCTTGGTCATAAATATCATCACATAAAATCACATGTTTATTTTGCAAATGAATTTCAGGCTGATATTTCCAGACCAATTGACCACCGGTGGTGCTTTTGCCGTACCGGGATAATTGTAAATAATCCATTTCCATGTTGATGTTCAATCGTAAACTCAATTCAGAAGCAAAAATCATACCACCATTCATAATGGTTAAAAAGGCCACTTCTTTGTCGGCATAATCTTGATTTATTTCTGTGGCAACCTGTGCTGTGGCCTGGTCTATCTGATGTTTATCGATCAATACTTTGGTGCCTTGAGGCAATATTTTTTGATACATATTAAATTTAATTGTTTTTTAGGTGGATGATTTTGTTAGAATCATTCGTTTTTAAACGAACGAGTCGTCATTATGTTGAAAAAATATACTATCACCGTATTGTTAATGTTGTTGAATTTTATGGCGGTTGCCGAAAGTATGCAAGGACAACCCGCTCCGGTCTTTAATTTAGAAGATCAAAATGGTCAAGCCCATCAATTGGCTGACTATCAAGGTCAATGGTTGGTGTTGTATTTTTATCCCAAAGATGGCACCTCAGGCTGTACGGTCGAAGCCAATGCCTTTAAAGACAACTATGAAAAGCTTAAAGCCATGAATACCGAGGTACTGGGTATTTCCTTGGATGATGCAGAATCTCATCGGCAATTTATCGCTGAACATAATTTACCGTTTAACCTGTTGGTGGACAGCAACAAAGTGATGTCGCGCGCCTACGGGGTGGATGGTGGTGCGGCCTTTTTCAGTTATGCCAAACGACAGACTTTTATAGTTAACCCTGAGGGTGTCATTGCCAAACATTTTGAGCAGGTGGATCCTGAAAGTCATGTTACTGAAGTTTTAAAAGCCCTGAATGAATTACAAGCCGATGAAAAAACAGCGGCTGAAGAACAGCATGAAGGTGTTCCGGTTATCACAGAAGAAATAGCCGGTGCCCCGGTGTATGGTGCCAGTTGGCCTCAAGACATAGACAAGGATTATCAGCTGGTCAAGGTGCTGGCCTCTCCAGATCAATTTACTGAGTCCAAAGTTGTGATTTCAGGACGGATTACCCGTGTTTGCCAATCCATGGGCTGTTGGATGGTACTGAGTGATGGTGATGTTTTTGCCCGGGTTGATTTTAATAATCACAGCTTTTTTATTCCCAAGGACAGCCAAGGTCAGGCGCAGGTTTATGGTCATTTGAAATTGGTACAAGACAGTGCCGAAAAACGTGCTCATCTGACGGCAGAAGGGGCCGGAGAATTGGCACCTGAACGTTACGAAATCGTGGCATACTCAGTCAAATTATAAAATAACAACCAGAGGATTTAAAAAACATGCTTGGCGTATTTGGAATACTGTTGTCACTTGGGTTGTTGATGTACCTGGCTTACCGAGGTATCACCGTTATAATTTTAGCACCGATATTGGCCATGTTGGCTGTGGTGTTAGCCGGAGAGGGCACCCAGATGCTGGGTATTTACACTCAGGTGTTTATGGTTAAATTGGGGGGCTTTGCCATTAAGTATTTCCCCATTTTCCTGTTGGGAGCTATTTTTGGTAAGCTCATGGAGGATTCGGGTTCGGCCAAATCCATTGCCCAAACCATTATTAATAAAATGGGACAGCATCATTCTGTATTCGCAATCGTGGCATCCTGTGGTTTATTAACCTACGGTGGGGTGTCGGTGTTTGTGGTGGCGTTTGCCGTGTACCCTTTGGCCGCGGCTTTATTTAAAGAAGCCGATATGCCCAAACGATTTGTACCGGCGGCCATTGCCCTGGGGGCGTTCACCTTTAGTATGACGGCATTACCGGGTACTTCGCAAATCCACAACATTATTCCAACCAGCTATTTTGGCACCAACATGTATGCCGCGCCAATTGTCGGCCTGGTGGCGGGATTTACCATTATGTTTACCGGGGTTTGGTGGATTAAACGCCGGGTCAATAAATTTAAAGCCGAAGGTTATGGTGAAAACCATAAAATGGAGCCGGTATTGGATCACGAGCTTGAGAACAGACTCCCCAATATTTGGGTGGCTTTGGTACCGGTGTTGATTGTGGTGGTTTCAAATTTCATTTTACAGGAATACATCATTCCAGGCTGGAACACCGATTATTTAAACAGTGAAAAATTCGGCTTTATAAACCCTGCAAAATTGGTGTCGATCTGGTCCATGATTATGGCTTTGATTATGGCCATATTGGCCGTTGTTGCACTTAATTGGAATCGCATACGCAACGTTAATACCAGTTTCACCAAAGGTGCCATCGGTTCCATGTTACCGACTTTTAACACCGCTTCTGAAGTGGGTTACGGTGCCACCATCGCCTCTTTAGCGGCTTTTACCCTGGTCAAAGAGGCCGTCATTAATATTTCGCCGAATAACCCGTTAATTTCAGAAGTGGTTGCGGTCAATGTGTTGGCAGGTATCACCGGTTCGGCATCCGGAGGCTTGACCATTGCATTAGAAGCCCTGGGCACCACCTATGCTGACATGGCGGTACAATTCGGTATTAATCCAGAATGGATGCATCGCCTGGCATCTATGGCGTCAGGTGGATTTGATTCCTTGCCGCATAACGGTGCGGTGATTACTTTACTGACCATTTGTGGCTTATCACATCGCCAGTCTTATAAAGACATTGCCATGGTGTCTTTGGCCATTCCGGTAACGATTACGGCCCTCACGGTGGCGATTCTGAGTGTGTTTTTCGTTTAACCATTAAAGCCGGTGAGAAACCAGCTTAATGGGCGCACAAAAAAAGCGGACCGAAGCCCGCTTTTTCTTTTGATATGTTGCTTATTATTTATAAGGCAACGATGTTTTCAGCCTGCGGGCCTTTTTGACCTTGGGTGATGTTGAATTCAACTTGTTGGCCTTCTTTCAAAGTTCTAAAACCGTCACCGTCGTTTGAAATGGCACTGTAATGTGCGAAAACATCCGAACCGGATTCTTGTTGAATAAAACCAAAACCTTTTGACTCGTCAAACCACTTGACGGTACCTGTTACTTTTTCTGACATAAATTTACTCTAAATATTAAAAATTAAAAATACCCGAATATCGACAGATTGCCACCCACTGGTCAATGTTATGAAGATAAAGCTATGAATAGAAAATGTAATCAGGCGAGTCTTCGAGCAAAACGGATTCTATACGTCTAATCCCAAGCATGTCAATTAAAAAAGCAGTTTTTATGGCCAATTAGGAGAAAAAACACTACATATTTGAGTAATTGGGGCCACCACCACCTTCCGGCGTGGTCCACACGATATTTTGTGAGGGGTCATTTATATCACAGGTTTTACAATGGACACAGTTTTGAAAGTTGATTCTGAATTTTTGTTCACCGGATTCCTCCACCACTTCAAACACCGCCGCTGGGCAGTATCGTTGTGCCGGCTCAGCCCATTGCGGCAGGTTAACCTGAATGGGGATAGCAGGGTCTATAAGCTTGATGTGGCTGGGTTGATCTTCTTCATGATTGGTGCTGGATAAGAACACCGAAGACAGTCGATCAAAGGTGATTACACCGTCTGGTTTAGGATATTCGATGGGTGTGCTGGTTGCGGCCGATTGGTAACTGGCAAAGTCGGGTTGCTGTAAACGCCAGGTAAAGGGCAGGTGACCGAAGAATATATTTTGGTCGATATAGGTAAAAGCAGCACCCCAAAAAGTACCCAGTTTATTTAATGCCGGTTCAAAATTACGGGATTTTCTTAATTCTTGGTAGATGCTGGAGCGTTTAATTTCATCACCATATAAACTCAACTCTGAATTGGGATCGGTGGTGACTAAGTGCTTGGCCAGCGATTCTGCGGCAATAATTCCGGATTTTAAGGCGGTGTGGGTGCCTTGAATTTTAACCGGGTTTAAAAAACCGGCATCACATCCCACCAATAAACCACCGGGGAACGTTAATTTTGGTAAAGATTGAAAACCACCTTTGTTTAAGGCCCGGGCGCCGTAAGAAATCCGTTTGCCGTTTTTAAGGAGATTTTTAATCACCGGATTTAATTTCCACTGCTGGAAAGTTTCAAAAGGACTAAAATAGGGGTTTTTATAATTAAGCGCTGACACAAAGCCCAAGGACACTTGACCGGGGGCTGAGTGGTATAAATAGCCGCCGCCCTCGGTGTGGTTGTCCAGCGGCCAACCCAAGGTATGAACCACTTCACCGGGTTTTGATAAAGATTCATCGATTTGCCAAATTTCTTTAAACCCCAATCCATAATGTTGCGGATCACAGTCTTTTTCTAAAGCAAATTGTTGTTTAAGTTGTTTGCCCAATGAACCGCGACAACCTTCGGCAAATATGGTTTGTTTGGCCAATAACTCATAACCCGGTTCAAAGCTGTCTTTGGGTTCACCATTGTGACCAATACCCATGTCACCGGTAATAACACCTTTTACGGCGCCATCTTCACCATAAATTAATTCAGCTGCCGGAAAGCCGGGGAAAATATTGACCCCTAAATTTTCCGCTTGTTCTCCCAGCCAGCGACATAACTGCCCCAAAGAAATAATATAATTACCATGGTTACGCATGGGCTTTGGAATAAATATCCCGGGAATTTTTGTGGCTTTTTCGGCGCCTCTTAAATAATAAAATGTGTCGTCTTTGACGGCTGTTTTGACCGGCGCACCCATGTTTTTCCAATCAGGAAATAATTCTGTCAGTGCTTCGGTTTCAATGACGGCGCCGGACATAATATGGGCGCCAATTTCAGAACCTTTTTCCACCAAAGCAATTTGCCAGTCTTGGTTTTGTTCCTGAGACAATTGGGCTAAACGACAGGCTGTGGCTAAACCAGCCGGACCGCCGCCCACAATAACCACATCAAATTCCATCGATTCTCTATTCATATTCTGTAACTCACATATTTCATTAATTTAGAAAGACCGGCCATCACAAATTTAATCGGCTCAGGCAGTTCAATACCTCCGGCGGCCTGGGCATTTTCAGCGTGCCGGATTTCATCCAGTTGCATCTGTTTTAAGATGGCAGCGGAACGCGGGTCATGACCACCGATATCATCCAAATGATCTTGTAAATGGCTTTCCACCTGGCGTTCAGTTTCAATCACAAAGCCATAGCTGACGGCATCACCAAAAAAAGCCGCCACACTGCCAATGACAAAGGAATGGGCGTACCAAAACACATTGGTCTGACTGACCGACTCACCAAGTTCATCTAAGCGCAGTTGGCACCAATTTAAATGGTCATGCTCTTCGGCAGCAGCTTGTCGCAAGTGGGCATGGGTATCGGCATCCTTGGCCCACAAAGCCTGGCCGTTATAAAGGGCTTGTGCGCACACCTCACCAGTGTGGTTTATGCGCATTAAACCACCGACATGCTGTTTTTGTTGTTCACTTAATTGCGGCGCTTTAATGTTGTCTCCAGGGTGTTTTGCTGAGACATCACTTACATGGTTAATGACTTTTAAAAAACGATCAAATTCAGTCATTAATCGATTTGTCAGGGTTTCTGTCATGGCTTGTTCAATTCAATCAGAGACCGATAAATTTTAACATTTTAAGATTTGTTTTTTGACTTATTCGACCATTGATTGTTGAAAAATGACATAAAAGCATTAAATTAAAGCCTTTTTAACCAAGGAAAATTTTATGCGCTCACAATTAAATACCTTTATGATTCTTTCAGCAATGTTATTTATGTCCTCTGCCATGGCGGCTGACGACAACACTGATGGGAATGGCTGGTCCGGCGCGGGCCAACTGGGTTTTTCCATGTCTTCCGGTAATTCAGACAATGAAAGCTTAACCGCGGGTCTTTTATTGGAGCGGGAATCAGAAAAATGGATTAATGGATTTACCCTTGATGTGGTAAGAGCCTCCAGTGATGGCGAAGACACGGCTGAACGTTACACCTTAGGTACACGGAATGGTTACAAGTTTGACGACGATGATTATATTTATAATAACACCCGTTATGATAAAGATAATTTTTCAGGCTTCGATTACACCATCACCACATCCTTTGGTTGGGGACATCAGTTTGCAGATGGTGATAATTATAAATTCAGTACTGAAATTGGTGCAGGTTACAAAATTGAAGCCCTCGATGCCGATCGCACTGAAAACACCGGTGCTGTGTTTGTGGGTAAAGTGAATTACATGCGTGCCTTAACAGAAACCATGAAGCTCACCGAAGTGTTTTTGGTGGAATCAGGAGCTGACAACAGCTTTTTTCAAAATGACCTGGGCTTAAAATTTAAAGTCAATGGCCAGTTTTCTGTCAAATTAGCACACCAATACCGTTACAACACAGACGTGGCACCGGGCAAGGTGTCACATGACAGTTTGCTGTCGGCAAATTTGGTGTATGATTTTTAAGCAATCGATTAATAAAACCATAAAAACCCGGTTAAGCCCGGGTTTTTTTAGGTCAGGGTGATGTCAGCAAATTTTCGTTTACCCACTTGAAACACCCCTTGTGTACCGGCCGCAAAAATTTGTCTGGGGTCCTCGATTTTTTCACCATTTAATTTAACTGCACCTTGTTGAACCATGCGGATGGCTTCAGAAGTGCTGGGACATAACCGGGCATTTTTGAGGATATGGGCAATACCCATTTCGCCGGCTTCAGTGGCCAAATTCAGGCGAGGAATGTCATCAGGAATGGCCCCTTTTTGAAATTGTGCTTTAAAACCTGCCATGGCGTTATCAGCGGCTTGTTTGTCATGGAATCGTTCAATTATTTCCAGCGCCAGTTCAAATTTAGCATCGCGTGGGTTTTTACCCTTGTTTACATCTGCTTTCAGTTGTGCCAGTGCCTCATTACTTTTAAAGCTCAGCAAATCAAAGTATCGCCACATTAATTCATCGGATATGGACATGATTTTACCAAACATAATGTCCGGTTTTTCATCGATGCCAATGTAATTATCCAGTGATTTGGACATCTTTTGGACACCATCTAAACCTTCCAGTAAAGGCACGGTTATTACCACTTGTGGGTCTTGTCCGGCTTGTGCCTGTAATTGTCTGCCGACCAATAGGTTAAATTTTTGGTCGGTACCACCCAATTCAACATCGGCTTTTAGGGCCACTGAATCATAGCCTTGCACCAGTGGGTACATAAATTCATGGATGGCGATGGACTGACCTGATTTATAGCGTTTATTAAAGTCATCTCGTTCCAGCATTCTGGCCACATTATACTGGGATGATAATTCAATCATGTCAGCGGCGGACATGTCTTTAAACCACTGTGAGTTAAAGGCAATGGTGGTTTTATTTTTATCCAGTATTTTATAAATTTGCTGCTGGTAGGTTTTGGCATTGTCCAGCACTTGTTCCCTGGTTAAGGCTTTACGGGTACTACTTTTTCCGCTGGGATCACCAATCATGCCGGTAAAATCTCCAATCAGGAAAATAACCTCATGACCTAAATCCTGAAATTGGCGCATTTTATTGATTAAAACCGTATGGCCAACATGCAGGTCCGGCGCTGTCGGATCAAACCCGGCTTTAATTTTTAGCCGTTTACCGGATGTTAGTTTTTGTTTGAGTTCATCCAGCTTTATGATTTCTTCAGTGCCGCGACAAATTAAATCCAAGGTGTCTTGAATGGACATGGTTAAGGGCTTCGTTAAAAAGGGGTTAATTCTACAAAACCCGGGTTAAAATGAGAACCATATTTAAGGTAATGTGTTAAAAAATGACATATAATTGCCTCTGAACGTCAACATTTTGGAGAATTGGTTATTAAAGCACAAGCCATTCCTAACAAATCAGGCACGCCTGGCAAAAGGTCGTCATCTATTTTTCATTCAACAATATCCAGACTCAACCGAAAAAAAACGTTGTTTATGGTGTTGATGATTGCCTTTACCTTGTTTGCCATTGCGGATATTTTATCGGTGGGTGCCGATGCCCATGTGGACAGTCGCCCCATTTTTAACGATGTCCCAATTCCGACCACGCCATTAATGAGTTTTTCCGAGAACGGTTTAATCGGTACAGAACAATTAAAAAGCGTGCAACGGGTGGTTAAAAAAGGGGAAACCCTGTCGGGTATTTTTACCGATTTGGGCTTGTCTCAGGGTTTATTGCTTAAAATAGCCCATTTTAATGAAGACAGTCGCTTACTCACCAAAGTGATGCCGGGCAATGCCCTGGATTTCAAACTTACCCATGACGGCGAATTGGCGCATTTGTCTTATCAGGTCTCCGAATTCAAAACCTTGCTGATACATTATGATATGGGGCAAGTTTCCACAGAAATCGTGACCCAGGAACAACAAGTTCACTTAGTCAGTACCCATGGGGTGATAGAACATTCCGTATTTACAGCGGGTAAAAAGGCCGGATTAAGCGACAAAATGATTATGGATTTGGCCAATATATTTAGCTGGGACATTGATTTTGTGCTGGAGATTAGGGCCGGCGATCAATTCAGCTTGATTTATGAAAAGGTATATAAAGAAGGTGAGTTTTTTACCGATGGCCGAATATTGGCGGCCAGTTTCACCAACCAAGACCGTCATTTTGAAGCGGTTTTGTATGATGCCGGTGACAGTGAACCACAGTATTATGCCCCCAATGGGCGCAGTATGAAAAAGGCATTTTTACGGGCGCCGCTTAATTTTTCTTACATCAGTTCCAGTTTTAATCCCAAACGTTTGCATCCGGTCACGAAACGGGTCAAAGCCCATCGTGGTATTGATTACAGTGCCCCCACGGGAACACCGGTTTATGCCGCCGGTGCCGGTAAAGTCATCCGATCCGCCTATAATAAATACAATGGTCACCATGTGTTTATTCAACACCCCAATGGAATAATCACCAAATATCTCCATTTCTCCAAAAGATCAGTCAAACAAGGACAACGGGTCAAGCAAAAACAAACCATTGGCTATGTTGGTGCCACCGGTTTGGCCACCGGTCCTCATTTGCATTATGAGTTTATTTACAACGGTGTTCATCGGAATCCCAGAACGGTTGATTTACCCAAAGCAGAGCCTTTGCCGGCAAATAAAATGGCAGATTTCCACAATTATGCCCGACCGATTTTGGGTCAGTTACATAACATCAATAACGGTTTAATTGCCCAAATCGAGTGAAAACCATCGGTGTTATGTCCGGCACTTCAGTCGATGGAATCGATGTGGCGTTGATTGATGATGATCCATTGAGACTACTGGCCAGCGATTACATGGCTTTTGACCCAAGCCTGAGATCAAAACTGCTGGCCCTGATTCAAAACAAAGCCCTGACCGCCATGGAAATGGCCCGTTTAGACGCTGATTTAGGCCAAGCTTACAGTCACGCCATTTTAGCCTTTATGGACAAGCATCAACTGTCACCCCGTTCCATTCAAGCCATCGGTTTACATGGTCAAACCATTGCCCATTTACCGGATAATACCCCCTCAAATAGTTGGCAATTGGGCCACCCGGCCTGGGTTGCAGCACAAACCGGAATTGCAGTAATTAGTGATTTCAGAAGAACGGATATGGCCCATGGTGGACAGGGCGCACCTTTAGCACCAGCCTTACATGAGGCTTTATTTAAAAAACAGGGGCAATCCATTGCTGTGCTGAATTTAGGCGGAATTGCCAATCTCACCATAATTAATCAGCAATTAATCGGTTTTGATGTGGGCCCGGCGAATTGTTTACTGGATGAATGGTGTTATCTCCACACCGGCAATGATTATGACCATAACGGAGAATGGGCTAAATCAGGTCAGCTGAGCAGTCAGTTATTAACCGCGATGTTAGCAGATCCGTATTTCCAACAAGCACCCCCAAAAAGTACCGGTCGTGAATATTTTAATCAACAATGGCTCAATAAACAGCGCAGGGATTTGTCCTTATCTGCAGCAGATGTGCAAGCCACGCTGGCTGCCCTGGTGGTGGCATCTGTTGACCAGGCCTTATCACACAGTAAGCCGGCTCCTGAGCAACTGATTGTGGTTGGTGGTGGTGTGCACAATCGTTTGTTAATGGAATGTTTAAAAAAGACCTTGGACTGTCAAGTAATCAGCAGTGTTGAAAAGGGGTTATCGCCGGATGATATTGAAGCCATGTTAATGGCTTGGTTAGCTGCCCGCCATTGTCGTGGTCAAAAAACTGACTTACAATCTGTCACCGGTTGCCGGCAAGCCCATGTTTATGGCATTCGTTATGATGCTTAATTAATCCAAACTCAAAACGATGACAGTGATGTTGTCAGATCCACCATTTTCCAGCGCTTTTATCATTAATTGATCACACAGTTCTTTGGGGACTAAATCCTGGCTAAGAATTTGTTCAATGGTTTGATCTTCCACCTCTTCAGTCAAACCATCACTACATATCAAAAACTTATCACCCGGTTGCCAGTCATCTGTCACTTGGGCAATGCTCAATTCACTGTTGTCCGTGACACCCAAGGCCTGGGTGACCACATTTCGGTGTGGATGGGTGCGGGCTTGGTCGCTGGTAATCAGTTTTTGATCCACCAATTCTTGCACATAGGAATGGTCAGAACTGATGGCCATTAATTTTCCGGCGCGCCAACGATAAATCCTTGAATCACCCACCCAAGCACAGTGACAATGTTGTTGGTTAAACTGCATGATAGCCACGGTGGTGCCCATGGGCAATTGACTTTCTTTTTCTAATGAACAGGCGATAATGGCATCGTTGGCTTTATGAATGGTATCAGTTAGGTTATTGCCATCAACCAGTCCGGCCATGATAAAGTCACGCGCCAGAGCACTGGCTATTTCACCATGGTCATGTCCGCCCATACCATCGGCCACCAGAAAGACATGATGCTCAATATCAATGCCATAGGTGTCTTCGTTGTGGCTGCGCTTTATGCCTTCGTGGCTGTTGTGTGCCAGCTGATAATTCATATATTTAGGGTAATGGTGTTATTATTAATTGAAATCATACTGTGATGCCTAAACAATCACAACAATGAGTTGTTTCCAGGGCTCAATTATACGCAAAACTGTCTGATGGCTCACAAAAAATAGACTCATTTCTTAGTATAACGAAAAATCGAAGCATTTCATGTCAATTATTTTTGTTCTTTTTGCTGTTGCCAGGCCATAAGCTTTCGATAAATCATAATATTTTCCACATAGGTCCTTGCTGTTCTGCCGTCTGCGGTCCCATGTTTTAGCGTATGCCCGACGGCGGGATTGTTTAATTGTGGCAAATGGTTTTTAACATCGGCCCATAAATCAGGATTTTTACCACTTCGCTGGGTTAATATACGGGCATCCTCTAAATGACCGTAGCCCATATTGTACGCCGCCAATGCCAGTTTGGTGCGATCGGTATCTCGGATTCGCTGTGGTAATTTGTTTTTCATTTTTCTGAAGTACTTTATGCCGCCGCGTAAACTTTCTATTGGATCGGTGCGATCTTTAACCGCCATTTCCTTGGCTGTAAAACGGGTTAACATCATCAGACCTTTAACCCCGGTGATGGAAGTGGCATCCACATCCCAGTGAGATTCCTGGTAACTGATGGCAGCCAATAACATGGGGTCAAAGTCCATCTCTTTTGCGACATCATAAATCCATTGTTTAACATGCGGCCAATCTGTCTGTAATTTATTAAAAAAAGTCACTGTATTGGCGGTGTCTATATCCGGGATATAGGTTAATAAGTGTTGTTTAAATGAGTTTAATAAACCATTTTGTTCACTTTTAATTATAAATTGATTAAGCCGCCGTATTAATTCATCGGCGTTATTCAGGTGTGCCATCAGGGCCACCTTTTGATTATTGGAGACTTGAATGGGGGTGTACAAACCGGGGATAAAATTTTGATAAATGGAGATGATTTCCGTATCACCCAGGGTGAAATCTATATTTTTTGAATTTATTTTACGAATCAAATCAAACAAAGAATAATCTTCACTGATGGTGATGTTCTCCTGTTGTTGTGGATTGAAGTCGTCCAAAAAATTAATATAACTGCTGTCGCTTAATAGAAAACCTTTGGCATCATTTAATTCCGCGATCTGGTAAATGTCTCGATAGCCGTAATGGGTGACCAGGGATACCGATGTGTTGCTGATGGCTTGGGTGAATTTAAATTGTTTTAAGCGTTGTTCGGTGATGGTTAAATGACCACCGGCCACATCAATATGGCCGACATTTAAATCATTGAACAATTCACCATTATTGTCATAAACAATGACCTCAAGGTCGAGTTCATTGGCGGCACAAAATGCCGCCAATATCTGGTATTCATAACCGGCAATGGCTTGGTTGTCTTTAAAATAGGAAAGTAAGGAGATTTGTGTGCCGTAACGGAGGCTGCCGCGTAATTGTATATAGTCCCACTGATTTAAATGTACCCACGGACTGGTCACAAACCACCAAATAACAGGAATCCATAAAAGCTTAATGTACTTTTGTTGGGGTAATGTGGTTATTGTTAGACCTTAATGATTAACAGTGATTTATCATAAAACCACGATAACCATGAAAAGTCAATATCACGTCATTGTTAAATATTCTTCCATTAATGACTCCGATAAGTTATCTCTTTATGGTGAATTGTTTATAATGGTTTAATTTTAACAAAGGAGAATACGGTGAGTTTAATCAGCACCCCCATATCAGTTGGTGAATTGTTAGATAAGGTCACGATTTTGGAAATTAAGCAGGAGAAAATGCATGATGCCGAAAAAGTGAAAAATGTGCAGCACGAACTGTCATTGCTGCAAACAATCTGTGAACAAGAAAATTTGTTAAGTGAAGATGTGTTGCAACAAAAACAGGCTCTAAAAGAAGTCAATCTGCGATTATGGGCGATTGAAGATGACATTCGCATCAAAGAAAAAAATTCAGAATTTGATGATGCCTTTATTCAACTGGCGCGCAGTGTCTATTTTGAAAATGATGACAGAGCAGCCATCAAAAAAGAGATTAATTTAATGACCGGATCAACGCTTATCGAAGAAAAATCCTATCAAGATTATCGTTGATACACAATTTTATGTCGCACTGAGGAGGGGCAGCTGTGAATTATTGTTTTTTTCTATATTAGTGGTGTTACAATAACAAGATAAAGCCCAATTACATAAGAAAGGAGGACATTTGTGAACGGCAAGCAACAAAGAACTGAACAAGACATCATCGTTTTGGGTTTAATTGGAATATACTGCATTGCAGTCGGTTTAATGGGCATGTATCGGATGTGGCGCCTTGAATACACCCTAATGATTTTAGACTGGTCTTTAGTGGCAGTTTCCCTGGTCATATTATTCTACGCCTGGTACAGTCGAAACACCCGCTTAGCCAGTTATTATGTGGCAATTTTAGCGGTAATCGGTACGGAATTAACCGTTGCTTTAAAAGGTATTGAGCAAATTTATTGGGCTTATCCTGCAGTGGCACTGGTGTTTTATTTATTACCACCAAAACACGCCATAATTTTATGGGTTATTGGCTTAATGATATTGGCCGTTCAGATTATGGATGCCAGTGTGATTGAAATTGTGACCATTTCATCGACCTTAATTGTCACCAGCATGTTTTGTTTGTTGTTTGCATTAAAAATGAATCAACAAAATAACAAACTACGCAAGATTTCGCGCCAGGATGTGATGACTAAAATTCATAACCGGCGGGCGTTTTATGAAGACTTAATAAGCCGTAAAGAGCAGGGCGAATCACTGACAGCACTGTTTATTGATCTTGATAACTTTAAAAATGTTAATGATCTTTTGGGCCATGTTGAAGGGGATTTGGTGCTTCATGCCGCCACCGATGTGATTAATAATTTAATTAAACCCAAGCACCGATTATACCGTGTTGGCGGTGATGAATTTGTGGTCCTGGCGAACCGGCTGAAGCGGCAGGAAGTCAGCGACTTAGCACAAACCATTCACCAACGATTTGCCGAAAGTGAAGTGGCAAAAAAACACCAATTAACCTTATCCATGGCGGTTGGTAGTCGTTACAATAATGAATCGTTAAATCAATGGTTAAATCGTTTAGACACGGCTTTATATGATGCTAAAAAGAACGGTCGCAATCAGGTTGTTATTTTATCTGACTAAGCCAATATGAAATTGTATCTCACCCAGTTTCTTTGCATAAATATTTGGTTCAATCGACAACAATTTCATTATGAATAAAGCGGGTCATATCCATATTTATTACAGTGCCCGGGTTAATGTTCTGGTTGAAGCATTAAACCAAAACATTAAAAACCATTACCACGACCACCAGGACCCGCTTAAACCATTGTCTGTAATTGTCCCCAATGGTCATATTCAAAAATACCTCAACCTGCGCTTAACCGAAATTAATGGCATTTCAGCCAACATACAATACCCCTTTTTGGAAACCGGCTTGTATGATGCGGCATTATCTCTTTATCCCGCTAATCAAAAACCTCAGCAGTTAACTGTCGACCAAATCGAATTGGCAATTTGGGGATTTCTGGGTGATACTAATCATCAAAAAACCCCCTCACTGTCACCTTTATTTGACTATTTAAAACCGCACGAAAATACCGCTTTAAGGGCGCAAAAACGCTGGCAATTGGCACAACAATTGGCCTTGCTGTTTATTGACTATGAACTGTCTCGCCCGGAAATGATTGATGCCTGGTTGGCACATCAATTGTTTTATGCAAACAGTCAAAACGAACGTCTTAAACAGGTGGAGATGGCTCAGCGAACTGTTTACCAGGCCATATTTGATCAAACTTCGAATCAGTGTACTTTAAGTGGATTGCTGCGGCAGCTCAAATCTCCACAAGCCATCGAGGTGCAACCACTGTTGTTATTTGTGCCCTCACGTTTAACGCCCTTACATCGACGCATCATCCTATTAGTGGCACAGCATTATCCGGTGCACATTTACCACCTTAATGTCTGCCGGGAGTTTTGGTTGGATATGGAAACGGATGCAGAAATCAACTGGCGACAACGAATACAACAGCTTCACTTAAATGCCACCGATGAAACTGGTCAAACCATTAAAACAGCCGACAATCACAACGCAGGGCAACTAACCGGAGAGGCTTTTTTTGATTTAGAGCAGGGCCTAAGTGCCTTAGAAAATCCCTTGTTAAAGGCCTGGGGAAAACCCGGCCGAGAAACACTAAGATTGCTCAGTGATTTAGAAAATGATGCCATTCATGCCGGCGTACCATACCAGGATGATTTATTGGATGAACACCCGGATAATCAGACCAAAACAGCTCAATGCACCCTGAGCGCCTTGCAACAGGGCATCCTCGATAGAATACCCCATGACCGCAATCATCGGAATTTAGACAACACATTGCAGGTGGCCAATGCCCCGTCCATTGAAGCTGAAGTCACTCATGTTTATAACGGCATATTATATGAACTGCAACAAAACCCATCGCTGCAATTAACAGACATTGCTGTGTTGGTTACTGATATGACCGCTTATCGTTATGTGATTGAGCAAGTATTTGAACGTTTAAATCTCCACGCCCGCAGTCCACTGCGTTACAGTATCAGCGATTCCAATGCCGGTGAAGAAAGTTTATACGCCCGTGCCGTTATCCAATTATTAACCATCCTGGAAACAGATTTTATTCGCGATGAAGTGTTTGAGTGGCTCGCCAATCCCTGCGTCATGACTGCATTAAACAGCCACCAACATGAAGTCGATGCCTGGCTACAAGCGGCAGTGGATTTGGGTATTTATCGCGGCTTTAAACAGTTGTATAAGGCTCCGGATGAAGACACTGCGATACTTTTTACCTGGCAACAAGGCTTACAGCGGCTACACCGGTCTTTGGTTCAGGCAGATGCAGATAACAGCCCGTTGGGAAGGCATGAATTGGGCCGGCTATCGGTAATAATGACGCAACTATATGCCTTTCAATCACAGCTCAAAGAGCAACTCAGCGGCGAGCAATGGCAACAGACTTTACAAACAATGTTTGATACTTTTATAGCCATTAGTGATGAGCACCCACAGGAAGATGCGGTGGCCTTGGCCGTCACCCGGCATCTCCAGCAATTGGTCGACAGCCGGGCGCAGTTGGCCTTGTCTTTTGCGGACATCAAACAATACCTGTTGTCACGATTACAAACCATCAGTGCCGGGCGCGGCCGTTACTTATCCGGTGGTGTGGTGTGCGCAGCGCTACAACCCATGCGACCGGTGCCTTTTAAAATTAGTTTCATTATGGGTTTGGGGGAGTCACAATTTCCCGGTCAATCACGTCAAAATACCCTGGATTTGGCTTCTTATTCGCGGCGCATCGGTGACACGGATCAAGTGGATAATCATAAATACCTGTTTTTAGAAACGGTCATGAGTACCGAACAAAAATTATTTTTATCTTATGTGGGTCGCGATGAACAAACAGGTGACCCATTGGCCACCAGCGTGGTGGTCAATGATGTGATGGATTGGCTTAAAAAACACACAGAAAACCATTTAAAACCGCTGATTTTACCCTTATCGCCAGCGGATGTGTTTAAACAATCAGCACAGCAGAAATCTGCCGTCATGCACAATTTTCTGTTGAGCGATTACTTGCTTTACCACCATAAAATACAGCCCGGCAAAGCGATACTTGAAACGGATATTAAGGACATCACGCAATCACAAAAACAGTTATTGCAGCAGTTTAATGGTGTTTTTCACCCAGGCGAAGTATCAGCCATTGATGACAGCTTAGCAGAATCGCCAGGTCCGGTGGACAGTCGTGATTTGGCGAATTACCTGATTAACCCCACAGAAACCGTTTTCGCTCAACAGGGGGGTGTGCTGACACGCATCGAAGACACCGAATTACTCAGTGATGAGCCCATCAGCCTAAATCCCCTGGATCGCCACAACATTGTCAGCCGGGCGGTTGAGCGTGATCTCGGGCTGCATTAGGACCATCATGGTGAAGCTGAAGCAACCGCTAAAC
>QQUO01000158.1 GCA_008501575.1 Pseudomonadota bacterium | reverse complement strand
TTTATACCACCGGTTTGGGCAGCAATGCGGTGGTTCAGTTTAGACGTGACAAAAACAGTGGAACAGTCCCGGCAACTGCTGATAGCCATTTAACCTTTGAATTTAGCTACTTTAATAACTTTAGTAATTTTATTAATTTAGTTGATTTAGACAGTATCGCGATAACACCCAACGATCAATTTATCCTAGTGAGCAGTTCAGATCAGTCAAGTTTAACCGTGTTAGGACGTGACTCTCAAGGTGACTTAACTTATGTGGAAAGTCATTTGCATCAAGCCAACCAGCCGGACGGCTTGCTGGGTATATCCGATATGGTTATTGATCAAAGTGGCCAGAATCTGTATGTTTCAGCACGTTATCAAGCTTCTGTTACACATTATAAAATTAATCCATTGACGGGTCATTTAAGCCTGCAAAATAGCATCGCTAACGGTGATCCCGGTGTGTCCGGATTAGCCGGTGCCAGAGCCGTGGCATTGTCGCCCGGTGAGGAACATCTTTATGTCGCCTCTGGAATCGATGATGCGATTGTTGTGATTGCTTTGGATGATACAGATGGCAGTATGTCATATATCGGAAGGAATTTAACAGCCGGTGATCAACCCCGGGATGTGGTTGTCAGTGATGACGGTGACCACGTTTATGTGGTGTCTTCTAACGACAGTAAAATTTCTGTATTTCAACGTGTTTCAAATCCAACCAATAGCCAATTTGGTGAATTGATACTCATTAAAACATACCAGGATGGCATTGGTGGCTTTGATTATTTATCAGGCGCAAGACGCATTGTTATCAGTCCGGATGATACCCGACTCTATGTGGCAGCTGAATTTGATGATGCCATTACGGTATTGGATCGAGATGATAACCCCAATAGTTCAAGTTACGGCCATTTAACCATGGTCGAATTTCAAATCGATGGATTGGACAGTGACTATGGTTTTGAGCAGCCTTATGATTTAATCAGTAGTTATGATGGTCGACATGTCTATGCCACCGGTTTTGCTGATCATGCCATTAGTGGCTTTATTTTGGGATCAGGTTCCAGTTGTGCTGCCCAGGGCAGTGGCAATATTGATGATCGGGTTGATATTGGCGCCAATGGCACCTTAACCTATCAGATTAATGCCACCATTCGAGCCAATGCCAACAGTGATTTAATTACCCAGGGCGTTGTTATCCCGCCTGAAAACTTCACCTTTAATAATATTGCCGACAATTGCCCAACCAGCTCCACAATCGATGTTTGTGACAGTGATACCACAACATTAACCCCTATGTATGATTTAAGTTTGACCAAAAGTGATGGCCGAATTTCTGCCGTTCCGGGTCAATCAAGTGTCTATGAAATTATTGTTGATAACAATGGTCCGAGTGATGCCATTAGTCGGAGTGGCGAGTCGATTCAAGTTCTTGATATTCTCAATCAAAGCTTTGTTTCCAATTCAGTCAGTTGGACCTGTGAAGCCATTGGCTCGGGATCGCTGCAACAAACACAAGCGTTGTTGGATGACAATGATATCAACGATTTCGGGCTGCAAGGGGTGGCTGCTGTGGCTTACAGCGAAGATTTGGCAGGTTTGGGCCCACATGTCATTACAGCCAGCGTATTAGACGACACAATCAGTGCGTTCTCAATTGACATATTAACAGGTGAGCTGAATTTTGTGGCTGCTCTTGAGGCCGATAGTAATAACTATTTACAGGGGGCGCGAGATATCCTGTTAATAGATGATGATATTTATGTGGCTTCACAGGTGGCGGATGCTTTGGTCAGAATAACTGCCATTGACAACAGCGGTTTATCCTTACAATTTCAACAGGCGGCACATTTTTCTAATGGCGTCTTTGGTCTTAATCAGGCCTTGGCTTTGGCGGCGTCCAAAGATGGTGCGCATATTTATGTGGCTGGTGCCAATGCCAACGCATTGGTGGTGTTTGCCCGCGATTTGAATACCGGCATGCTGTCTTATGTACAAGTCTTAGAACAAGGTCAAAATGGTTCTGACGGGCTTAGTGGCATCAATGATGTGGCCGTATCCACGGATGGTTATTCTGTTTATACATCAGGACTCAACCAATCTGCCATTGGTGTTTATCAAAGAGATTTAATCACCGGTCAATTAAGTTTTCAAGTGCTTGTCGATACAACATTGCTTGGTGTAGATTTATCCGGTATTTCAGCACTAATTATCAGCCCTGATGATGAACATGTTTATGCGTCATCAGCCGGGCAAAATAAACTGTTTATTTTTAAAAGAAATACCGTTGACAATAATAGCCCTAATTATGGTGAGTTGGCTTTAATCGCCACAGTCAATCAGGGAGAACAGGGTGTGACCGGATTATTAAGCCCTGCTAATCTAAATATAAGTGATGATGGTCGGCATTTGTATGTTGCTGCTGAACAATCAGATGCCTTGTTATGGTTTGGCCGTGATAAAGAAACCGGTTTACTGTCTTTTGCCGGTCTTATTAGTGATCGAGCCGGTGTTAATGATGGCTTGAATGGTGTCATTGATATTGCCATCAGTGACAATGGCTCAACTGTTTATGCAGTGGCCAGCCAGGATCACGCCATCAGTGCCTATCAACGACGTGCGGATTCAGAATGTCCCGCATCTGGTGTTGGCAACATCAGTCAAAATAATGACACCGAAGGTGTTGAAGTGAGTGTGGCTGCACAGGGCCAATTGATTTTACGGTTAACGGCAGAAGTGGCCAGTAATGCCAGTGGAAGTGTGGTCAATACTGCCGGTGTCTTTGCCTGCCCAGATGGTCATGGTGGGGCTGTCACGGATTGTATTGGTTCTGAATTGTTGATTGAGAACAATGTTGATGTCGATACCAATACGGTGAACACCAGTGCTGATTTATCGATTACAAAAACGGATGGATTGGCGTTATACGACGGCTTATTGGGCGCTGTTCGTATCGCAGGTACCAATAAGCATTTGTATACGGCGGCACGAGGTGACAATGCTGTTGGTGTCTTTAGTCGTGTTGATGATCAAAACAGCTCAGATTTTGGGCAATTAAATTTTGAACAGTCTGTTCTCAATGGCCAAAACGGTGTGTCCGGGTTGCTGGCAGTATCAGATGTTGTTCTTAATGACACAGGGGACACTGTTTATGCGGCCGGTAGTGGTGATAATTCAGTGGTGGTCATGCGGCGGAATTTATCAACAGGTGAATTGAGCTTTTTAGAAAAACAGACCAGCGGAATATTCGGTGTTGAAGGATTAGAGGGTGTTAGTGATTTAGCCATTAGTTCAGATGGTGCGCACCTTTACGCCACCGGACCTTTGACAGGTACTTTAACTGTATTTTCTGTTAACCAAGAAGGGGGAATTAATAATGGTCGCTTAAGCTATCAGCAGAAACTACAGAATGCGGTTGCTGGCGTTAATGGCTTGGCCGCAGTCAGTGATGTGGTTGTTGCCAATGACGGTAAGCATGTCTATGCCATCTCAAATAGTGACAATTCAGTCAGTGTGTTTTTACGGAACCCAAATGCCAATAGCCAAGGCCATGGCGAACTCAGTTACCTTGCAAGCTATCGCCAGGGCGATCCCGGAATCGGCGGTCTTGTTGGACCGACTGAGATGGTCATGAGTACCCTTAATGGGGGTGAGTATGTTTATATATTGGGGGCTGCTGATTCTTCTTTGGTGGTTTTTGCAAGAGATCCAGCAACCGGCGAGCTGAGCTTTGTTGAATTTAAGCAAAACGGAACAAGTAACGTTACTGGTTTAAGCAATGCCACGCACTTAGCGCTTAATGTGGATGAAACACAATTATATGTTGCCGGTCAACTGGAAGACAGCCTGGTGCGTTTTGATCGTAATACCTTAGATGGAACTTTGACATTTGCCCAAGTGATTGAACAGGGCGAGCCTTTGGGTCAACCGGGTCAATTTGTTCAAGGGTTAGATGGTGTCAGTGGAATTTTTGTGACTGCTGATTCACACCAAGTCTTTTCGGTGGCTTCTCAATCTCATGCCATCAATGCCTTCAGCATTGAGCAGTCAGGGGCGAATTTGGGTGCTTTAAATTATCAATATTCACTGAAAGATGGTGAAGGCGGTGTGGCGCCGGGTTCAGAAGTGACCTACGTTATTGTGGCACGAAATGATGGCCCAAGTGATGCTCAGCGGGTTGTGGTGGAAGATGTTTTTCCGGCAGAGTTTGCGACCGTAGAATATGAATGTTTCCCGGTTAATGGTGCCGATTGTCGATCTGGACAAATTTATACCGGCAATGTCCATGAAATCGTCGATTTACCGGCCGGGTCACAAGTCGAAATTGTGGCCGTTGGACAGTTAAGACCCGATTCATCCGGAATGTTATCTAACACGGCAACCGTGATGTCCTCAACGTTGCCACAATATGCCATCACTGACCCGAACATTAATAACAACACAGCCACAGATAATAATACCCTATTAGCACCTGCGGTTGATTTGGTGGTGACTAAGGATAATGGCTTAACAGAAGTCATACCAGGAACTCAAGTCAGTTATGAGATTGTTGTCCGTAATGAAAACACCAT
>QQUO01000199.1 GCA_008501575.1 Pseudomonadota bacterium | reverse complement strand
ATGAGCGAAGCCATGTATCACCTCGGAATAGCCACCAGCCGCTGTCTGGCGGTGGTGGCCACCGGTGACGAAGTGTATCGAGAAAAACTGTTACCCGGTGCCATCGTCACCCGCGTGTCCGCATCTCATGTGCGGGTCGGTACCTTTGAATATTTTGCCGCCCGCGGGCAAATGGATGTGGTCAAAAAACTGGCTGATTTTGTCATTCAGCGCCATTACCCTGAATTAATAGGCAGTGATGATAAATACCGTGGGTTGCTCAATGCCGTGATTACCAGACACATAGCATTGATAAACCATTGGCTTCGGGTTGGTTTTATTCATGGTGTGATGAATACCGACAACACTTTGCTCAGTGGTGACACCATTGATTATGGTCCCTGTGCCATGTTGGGTGTCTATCACCCGGCCACAGTATTTAGTTCCATCGATCGCCGCGGGCGCTATGCTTTTGGACAACAAGCGCACATCATGCAATGGAATATGGCCCGTCTGGCCGAATGCCTGATGCCTTTGTTTACAGGTGACGATCATCAAAGCTTAAGCCATGCCGAAGAAGACATCAAAGCCATACCTGAGCTGCATATGACCGCATTTGTGGCGATGATGAATCGTAAACTGGGATTTACCCATTCACTGTTTTCAGAACAATGGGTGGCCGATTTTTTACAACGCATGCAAAGCAAACAACTGGATTACACAACAACCTTTAAAGCACTCACTGATAATGCCAAAAGCAGCACGGAGGATACGGTCTTAATGAGTCAATTGGGTGATTTTTATCAACAATGGCGACAGCAATTAATATCAGCAGACTTAGAAACCATTCATCAGACCATGGCCACTCATAACCCCATCGTTATAGCCCGTAATCATGATGTTGAAAAGGTGTTAACCGCGGCAGTTGAAGATAAAAACTTAGGTCCCTTTAATACCCTGCTTCAGGTATTACAATCACCTTATCAGATCACGGCGCATACCGCACAATTCCAACAACCGGCAGCGGATTACGATGCCAGTTATCAAACTTTTTGCGGCACCTAATTAGCCAACAATCTCATTAATAAAATCTGTGATGAGCTGTTCACTGCGGCGGTGTGCGTCTTTATTATAAACCGTTCCAAAACCAGGGTCATTGGCGCCCAGCGTGGTAAAGGCATGATAAGCCAATCCAAAATCATGTTTCTGCCAGTCACAGTCTGCTTGTGACATCTCATCCCTTAATTTCAGCCAATCATCGTCACTGACCATCGGGTCTTTGGCACCGTGTAACAACAAGACTTTAGCGCACCAATATTCAGGGGTATTTACATCAGGCTTATTCATTAATCCGTGCACCGAAACAACCCCGGCAACCTGATTGTTTGTGCGGGCTAAATCCTGCACCACCAAGCCACCAAAACAGTAGCCGATGGCCACCACCTTATCGGCGGCAATAGCTTGTTCACATAAGGTATTAAAGCCAGCATTAATTCGTTTATGTAACTCTGCGCGGTCATCCATTAAGGCTTGCATAAAAGTCGCGGCTTCATCATTGTCCGCTGCGATTTTACCGTCCCCATATAAGTCCACGGCCAGGGCAGTCATGCCACGGCGCGCATATTCTTTTGCTTTGTCATCAATAAATTCTACCCGACCTTTCCACATCGGCACCAATAATATGGCGGCAGCCTGATTATCTGTGTGTTCAGGCTGTGCTAAAAACCCCTGTGCCGCTACGGCACCGGCCTGATAAGGTAAAATTTGTGTTTTAATTGTTGTATTCATTTTTAATTACTTGACCTCCTTTGATAACCACCGAGATATCGGTGAGTGTCTTTATATCATCTAATGGATTACTTTTAACGGCCACCAAATCAGCGAATGATCCGGCTTTAAGCACCCCAATTTGATTGTTTCCGATTAAGTCAGCTGCTGATTTAGTCGCGGCCACTATGGCTTCCGCTGGCGACATGCCCTGAGCCACCATTAAGGCAAATTCTTCGGCATTTCGACCATGTTCGGAAACACCGCTGTCGGTCCCAAAAGCAATTTTGACACCACCCTCATAAGCATGTTTAAAGGCCGCCGCCATAATCGGTCCAATGGTGGCGGCTTTTTTGGCCACCATTGGTGGGAAATAGCCTTCTTCCCGGGCTTTTTTAGCGACAAAATCACCGGCCAATAAAGTCGGCACTAAATAAGTGTCATGTTGTTTCATCAAACTAATAATTTCCTTGTCTAAATAACTGCCATGCTCAATACTTATAACCCCGGCTTTTATCGCCCGTTTCATGCCTTCTTTTCCGTGGGCATGGGCCGCCACCTTAAAGCCATAATCCTCGGCAATGTCGATAATGGCCGCCAATTCATCGTCAGTAAATTGACTGTTATCACCGCTGGTGGCTTGACTTAAAACCCCACCGGTGGCTGTTATCTTAATTAAATCAGTGCCATCCTGGTAGTGTTGACGCACCGCCCGTCTGGCTTCTGCAGTACCGTTAATGACACCATCAGACGGGGTGGTCGGTGGATGCAAACCGTCTCGATAACCATTACTGGGATCAGCATGACCGCCGGTGGTTGCCAGTGATTTACCCGAGGTAAATATCCTTGGACCTGATAATTTACCGGAATTTATGGCATCACGTAAAGCCACAGTCACACCAAATGAATCACCCAAATCACGCACCGTGGTAAAGCCGGCCTGTAAAGTCAGCTCGGCATAATGCACTGCATTTAAGGTCACATCAGCGGCACTTAAAGTGAACTTACTCAAATAACTGCCCGGCCCCATTTGCGAAGAAATGTGCGTGTGACCATCAATCAAGCCCGGCAAGCAATAGCCATCACTGAAGTCTAAATCAATCGTTTGATCTTTGTAATCTGTTACACTAACAACGTAATCATTATCTATTTCAATCACTTGATTGCTTATAAACTGGCCTTGCTCACTGTCAAATAAGTGACCACATGAAACCGTGTAAGCCCAGCCGGAACAACTGATAAGCAGCAATAGGACCCATGCCATATTTTTCATAATTATCCTCTCATTAATTCTTCTATCTCATCGATTTCTTTGACCACACCTGATGACAACACTTTATGACCTTGTGCGGTCACTTGAATATCATCTTCAATACGAATACCCATGCCGTGCCAAGCCTTTGGGGCTTCACTACCCGGATTTATGTAAAGTGCCGGTTCTACGGTTAATACCATATCTTTTTCCAGTTCAATCCACAAGTCGTCCACCTGATAATCACCACAATCATGAACATCCAGGCCCAGCCAATGACCGGTCATGTGCATGTAGTATTGTCGGTAGGTTTTTTCATCCAACACCTGGTTTAAGTTGCCTTTAAGAATACCTAAATCCAACAGGCCTTGGCTTAAGGTGGTAACGGCTGCCTCGTGGGGCTTATTCCAGGGATTACCCGGTTTAACGGCATCAATGGCGTCTTTTTGGGCTTGTAACACCACTGCATATAAATCACGTTGCCGTGCTGTAAAGCGACCATTTACCGGGAAGGTACGGGTGATGTCTGAGGCATAAAAATCATATTCGGCACCGGCATCAATCAGCACCAAATCACCATCTTTCAGCAGCTGGTTATTGTGAATATAATGCAATATACAGGCATTGGCACCACCACCGATAATTGGCAAATAACTTGGTTCAGATTGATGTTGGGTTAATTCGTACAGATATTCGGCCTGTAGTTGATATTCATAAATCCCCGGTTTACACACTTTCATCATTCGTTTGTGGGCTTTAGCGACGATATCAGCGGATTGACTTATACAACGAATTTCAGCGGGGCTTTTATACACCCGCATGTCATGAATCATGGGGTTGACTGATACGAATTCTTCGGGGGCACGGGATTTTTGGCCTTTTCGTTGTTCAATATTACGCACCCAAGAACTGATTTTGTGATCAAATTGTTCATGCTCACCTAATTTAAACACCAGCCGTTCACGGTCCTGCAATAAAACAGGAAGCCGTTGATCAACTTCATTAATATCATAGGCTTGATCAAAACCATAGTCACTCACGGCACCTTCGGTCCCCACCATGGGTCCATCCCATGTCATCTTATCGGGGTTCTTTTCTCGACAAAATAAAATTTCAGCCTGGTGAGGTTGGCCAGTCAATAGCACCAACAACGCATCGGGTTCATTAAAACCGGTTAAATAGTAAAAATCACTGTCCTGCCGATAACGATATTGGGCATCTCCATTTCTCAACATTTCATCACGACTTTTGAGAATTATTACCGCGTCATCGCCGACTCTTTTCATCAGCTGTTGACGTCTTTTTTTGTATTCGCTTGTTTTAATCATCCCGAATGGGTTTCCATTGATAAATAGACAAGTCTATTCTATCACCCGAGGCGATTTCAATGCCTTCTGCGCGTAATTTTTGTCGCTGTTTTTCGGCAGCCAGTCCAATTAATGAAATTTGCCCCCGGGCATTAATCACCCGATGCCAGGGTAAGTCATACTTACCACTGCAGCTGTGTAAAATCCGGGCCACCTGACGGGCTGCCCGAGGTCGCCCCGCCAGTCCGGCGATTTGACCATAG
>QQUO01000247.1 GCA_008501575.1 Pseudomonadota bacterium | reverse complement strand
CCCAGCTGTTGATTTCACCACTTTTGGGGTTCAGAGCAAAAACATGATTTAAGGCGCGAAAAAAAATACGCTTATCACATGCCATGATGTCCCATATACTGGCAAACTCTATGTGGGGTTTATTTGGTGTTAAGTTGGTGAACTGATAAATACCATATTGATTTCGATTGATGTAGCCAAAAAAATCAAAACCGCCGACATAGACTCTATCGACACCATCAAAATACAACATTCTGGTCAAATAAGTGTCGGGGATGTTAATGTCTTGCCATCGACTGCCGTCAAACACCTTGACACCTTTTTCATGTGATATGTAAATCACATTGTTATGATCCTGAACCAAATCAAAAAATGTGGCATAAGGTTCTGCCGGAATATCGATTGTCGTAATGGGTAGGCTGCCAACAATGATTGCATTTAAGGATGGGCTATAAGCAAATGAGCAAAAAAAACAGATTAAAACCAAAAATCTTAATGAAACCATAAATGTTTTTCTGTTATCCCTGTGGTTGGTTTAGAAGTATTTGGGTTATTTTTTATAAGAATAACAGAATTAAGTGATGAATGTTATTATTTTTTCCATGACAATGTCGGCGCGTTGGTAATCCGGATGTGGCCCCAAATGGGTGGTAATAAAGCCGTGATGCTGATAGAGTTTGATGGCCGCTTTGAGCTTTGTATTAGAGATTAAGTAAACTTTTTTTGCTTTAATCTTGTTTAGCTGCTGAAAACAGGCGGCCATTAATAGATGCGCCAGACCCCGACCGCGAAAATTGGGATGGACAGTCATTCTGGCTAATTCATAAATGCCATTGGCTTTGTTGAATAAGGCGCAAACCGCCACCACTTGATTGGATTCTGTCAGGCTTATGACATAACCGCCAGCATTAATTATTTTCTCGGGATTTTTTGCCAACTCTTTATCGGCGTGTTCTAATTTAAAATAATGGCGGATCCACAGTTCATTGAGTGCAACGAAATCAGTCAGGTGATTTGGGTTATTAATGTGAAGCTTCATAACCCGACATTATAATAAAAATAATGTAATAACAAAGTTTTAGCCACCTGTTATTCCCCGGCTTTTAATAATTCAAATCAATCAAAACAATAACTCTCAACTTCAGCGAATAAAAATAATCAAGTGACAAAAAAATTTAGGCTGGCCATAAAAAAACCGGCCATTTAGACCGGTTTTTAAACTCGTTCATAACATTTATCTTTTGAGTTTCTTTTTCAAGCGGCTGATGGCCTGGATTTGGGCGACGGCTTTGGCCAGATCGGCTTGTACTTTTGCCAGGTCGTATTGCTTGTTGCTGTCTTTTAGTAAGTTTTCGGCCTCTTCTTTGGCTTTGATGGCCGCGGCTTCATCGATGTCTTTGGCCCGAATGGCGGTATCGGCTAAGACTGACACCAGATTCGGTTGGACTTCTAAAATACCACCTGAGACATAAAACTCCTGCTCGCTGCCGTCGGTGTGGTGAACCCGTACTTGTCCCGGTTTTAAACGGGTAATTAAGGGTGCATGGCGTGGCGCAATACCCAATTCACCGGCGACACCACTGGCAATGACCATGGTGACATCACCGGAATAAATGGCATCTTCGGCACTGACTATATCACATTTTATGGTCGTCATTTAACTATCCTCAAGCGGCCTTTTCAGACATTTTTTTGGCTTTTTCCAACACTTCATCAATACTGCCGGTCATATAAAAAGCTTGTTCCGGGATGTGGTCGTATTCGCCATCAATAATGCCTTTAAAACCACGGATGGTTTCACTTAATGACACATAAGTGCCCGGTGAACCGGTAAACACTTCTGCCACGAAGAAAGGTTGTGAGAAGAATCGCTCAACTTTACGGGCGCGATAAACGGTTTGCTTATCTTCTTCGGATAATTCATCCATACCCAAAATGGCAATAATATCTTTCAGTTCCTTATAACGTTGCAAAGTACCCTGGACTGCACGGGCTGTTTCATAATGCTCTTCACCCACCATTTGTGGATCCAGCTGACGTGAAGTTGAATCCAATGGGTCAACCGCCGGATAAATACCCAGCTCAGCAATTGAACGAGACAATACCACGGTCGCATCCAAGTGAGCAAAAGTGGTTGCCGGTGACGGGTCAGTCAAGTCATCCGCCGGTACGTAAACCGCTTGAATGGAGGTAATCGATCCGGTCTTGGTGGAGGTAATTCGCTCCTGTAATTTACCCATTTCTTCTGCCAATGTCGGCTGATAACCCACCGCTGAAGGCATCCGCCCCAACAGGGCTGAAACTTCAGTACCCGCTAAGGTATAACGGTATATGTTATCAATAAACATCAAAACGTCACGACCTTCATCACGGAAGTACTCGGCAATGGTTAAACCGGTTAAGGCCACACGTAATCGGTTACCCGGTGGCTCGTTCATTTGTCCATAAACCAGGGCCACTTTATCCAATACGTTGGAGTCTTTCATTTCATAATAGAAGTCGTTACCTTCACGGGTTCGCTCACCAACACCAGCAAACACCGAATAACCGGCATGCTCGATGGCAATGTTACGAATGAGTTCCATCATGTTAACTGTTTTACCAACACCGGCACCACCGAATAAGCCCACTTTACCACCCTTGGCAAACGGACAAATTAAGTCAATTACTTTAATACCGGTTTCTAAAATTTCATCACTGGCCGCTTGTTCATCATAAGCCGGTGCTTCGCGGTGAATTTCCCAACGTTGCTCCTCACCGATTTCACCTTGACGATCAATTGGATCGCCTAAAACATCCATAATTCGACCTAAGGTTTTTTCACCCACAGGTACGGTAATGGCGCCACCGGTATTGTCCACTTTTAAACCACGTTTTAAGCCGTCAGTTGAACCCAATGCAATGGTTCTGACCACACCGTCACCCAGTTGTTGTTGCACTTCCAGGGTGGTGTTGGTTTCACCAATTTTAAGGGCATCATATAATTTAGGTACGGCATCGCGTGGGAATTCCACGTCAACCACCGCGCCAATGATTTGTATAATATTACCTGAACTCATATCTGACTTCTCCTATACCGCGGCTGCACCGCTGACAATTTCTGAAATTTCTTGTGTAATGGCTGCTTGTCTGGCTTTGTTATAAACCAATTGCAGGTCTTTGATTAAATCACTGGCATTATCTGTGGCTGACTTCATTGCCACCATCCGTGCCGCATGTTCTGAGGCTAAGTTTTCCAAAACGCCCTGATAGACCAATGATTCTATATAACGGGTCATGAGATTATCCAACACCTCTTTGGCATCGGGCTCATACAGGTAATCCCAATTATCTCTGGCAACAGCCTCATCACCCTTTGGTAAAGGTAACAATTGATCGACCGTAGGTGCCTGGGTCATGGTATTGATAAAATCATTGTAAGCCAGATAAACATGGCTTAATTCACCGGCAGAATAGGCATCCAACATCACTTTGACCACACCAATCAATTCAGTCAGTTTGGGGTTATCACCCAATGATGAAATGTTTGCTTTGAGGTTGACGCTGCTGTTTTTAAACATTGAAGTGGCTTTATTACCCACAGTCACCACATCAATTTTCTTACCCTGATTTTCCCAATCACGCATGCTTATGACGGTCTGCTTAAATAAACCGGCATTCAAACCACCACATAAACCACGATCGGTGGAAATAATAATATAACCCACTCGATCGGCTTTTTGATCATGCATGAACGGGTGTTTATATTCCGGTGTTGCCTGTGCCAAATGGTTAATCATTTCCTTAATCTTACGGACATAAGGTCGTGAAGTTTCCATTTGGTCCTGGGCTTTTTTAATTTTACTCGCCGACACCATTTCCAAAGCGGTGGTCACCTTACGGGTGGACTGTACGCTTTTTATTTTGGTGACGATTTCTCTGCCAACTGCCATATTAATTACCTAAAAGGTTTACGATATTAATAACTGCCGGTTTTGATGAAGTCTTCGACGCCGGCTTTTAATTCAGCATCAATTTCATCATTAAAATCACCGGTTTCGTTGATTTTACTCATCAAGGCTTCTTTATTATTGTTCATGTGTTCAATCAATGCCTGTTCAAAATCACTGATTTTGTCCAGTTCAATTTTATCCATAAAACCACGATCGACAGCATATAAAGACACCGCCATTTCAGCCACATTCATGGGTGAGTATTGTTTCTGTTTCATTAACTCCGTCACCCGCTGACCACGCTCTAACTGAGATCGTGTGGTTTCATCCAAATCAGAAGCAAACTGAGCAAAAGCGGCTAATTCTCGGTACTGGGCCAAGGCCAAACGCACACCACCACCTAATTTCTTAATGATTTTAGTTTGCGCAGCACCACCCACACGAGACACCGATAAACCGGCATCAATGGCAGGTCGAATACCTGAGTTAAATAAGTCTGTGCCTAAGAAAATCTGACCGTCGGTGATAGAAATCACGTTGGTCGGAATAAAGGCAGAAACGTCACCGGCCTGGGTTTCAATAATCGGTAAAGCCGTTAATGAACCGGTTTTGCCTTTCACTTCACCATTGGTAAAACGTTCCACATAATCCGCATTGACGCGGGCGGCACGTTCCAATAAGCGTGAGTGTAAGTAAAACACATCACCCGGGTAGGCTTCACGTCCCGGTGGTCGTTTTAACAGCAATGAGATCTGACGGTATGCCCAAGCTTGCTTGGTCAAGTCATCATAGGTAATCAGGGCATCTTGTCCACGGTCAAGGTAGTATTCACCCATGGCACAACCTGAATAAGGTGCAATGTATTGCATCGCGGCAGAATCAGAAGCGGTTGCTGCCACCACAATGGTGTGTTCCATGGCGCCATGCTCTTCTAATTTTCGAACCAAGGAAGCCACTGATGAACGCTTTTGACCAATGGCCACGTAAATACAAACAACACCGGTTCCTTTTTGGTTAATAATGGCATCAACGGCAACAGCGGTTTTTCCGGTTTGCCGGTCACCAATAATCAGCTCACGCTGACCACGACCAATCGGCACCATGGCATCAATGGATTTCAGACCCGTCTGAACCGGTTGATCCACCGATTTTCGATCAATCACACCCGGTGCAATTTTTTCAATGGGAGAAGTCAGTTTTGATTTAATCGGTCCGTGACCATCAATGGGGTTACCCAAGGAATCAACCACACGACCCAATAATTCAGGACCCACAGGGACTTCTAAAATACGACCGGTACATTTGGCTTTATCACCTTCGGAGATATGGCCGTAATCACCCAGAATAACCGCACCCACTGAATCTCTTTCCAGATTCAAGGCCAGTGCATAGGTATCACCTGGTAATTCAATCATTTCGCCCTGCATGGCATCGGCCAGGCCGTGTATGCGAACAATTCCGTCTTGGGCACTGACAATGGTGCCTTCCGTACGGGCCTCTGATTGAACCTGAAAGTCCTTAATTCGGTCTTTAATCAGTTCACTTATTTCTGATGGATTCAATGTCGTTTGCATTGGTGCTCCTCGTTGCTTATTTTTAACGAATTACGCTAAAAAAATTAGTTAAATAGTTCTGTTTTTAATCGTTCGATTTTACCACTTAAGGTACCATCGATGACTAAATCACCGCAGTAGATTTTAGCGCCGCCCAACAATGTTTCATCAATCTCAATATTGAGGTTGATGCTTTTACCGGTTCGACGACCCAGGGCTTCAACCAAGCGTTGTTGCTGCTCGTCGGACAAGGCTGCCGCTGAATACACATCCACTGTTTGAGCGCCTGAATCTTGCTCATAGTAGTGTTGATATAGTTGAGCCACGTCCGGCAATAAAGACAAACGATCATTTTCAATCATTAATTTGATGAAATTCTGATAGTGCTGGTCATTATCATCACCGACAATTAAAGCCACTAATTGGCCGTCAGTGATATCCGGATTACTGAAAATACCTGCCACAACTTCATGCTCAGCCATACCTGCGGCAATGGCCAACTGCTTCTGCCACTCAGTCACTTTATCCACTGATTTAGCAAACTCATAGGCCGCTTTGGCATAAGGTCTGGCTAAGGTTATCAACTCACTCATGATTAAATCTCTGCGATTAGTTCATCCAATAATTGGGCGTGTTTTTTGGCGTCCACTTCTTTGCTGATTAATTTTTCAGCCCCCGCCACGGCTAAGGCTGACACCTGTTGACGCAGCTGTTCACGGGCACGGTTCACTTGTTGTTCAATTTCCGCTTCCGCAGCCGCCAATTGTCGTTCTTTTTCAGCCAGGGCATCGCTCTTGGCTTGGTCTTTGACTTTATTGGCCACTTGATTCGCCTGGTCTTTAATTTGACCGGCTTGCTCTTTGGCTTCAATAATCAATGTATCGACTTTTGCTTTGGCGCGATCCAGTTCTTTTTCAGCACGATCGCCGGCGGCTAAACCATCGGCAATTTTTTGTTCACGCTCTTGCATAGCGCCCAAGATTACCGGCCAGATGTACTTCATGGTAATCCAAATGACTGCGAAAAAAACCAGCATTTGAATAATTAATGTTGCGTTAATACTCATCTTGTGTACTCCGAGGTTATCTGTCGCTGGATGCTAATATTAACCTGTAATAGGTGCCAATAATGGGTTGTTGAACGTAAAGAACAAAGCAATACCAACACCAATCATGGCAACCGCATCAAGCAGACCCATCAACAGGAAGTATTTACCTTGTAACATGGGAGCCAGTTCAGGCTGACGTGCTGTGGACTCTAACAAGCGACCACCCAGGATACCCAGACCAATACCGGTACCAATGGCGCTTAAGCCCAAGATGATTGAAACAGCAATGGCAGTCATGCCTTGTACCTGTGCAATTAATGCTAAATTTTCCATCGTTTTCTCCGATTTACCTTTTATTTAAAGTTTAAAGTTAATGATCTTCATGTGTTTCATGGGCCATGTTCATATAGACCACACTCAACATCATAAAAATATAGGCTTGCAACGTAATAATTAAAATGTGGAATACCGCCCACACAAAAGCAAGAATAAATTGCATCACTGACACCATAATACCGCCCGCGGTAAAGAAGTCAGAAAATGTATAATTTACGGTCAATACCGCAATCAAAATAAAGATTAACTCACCGGCATACATGTTACCAAAGAGTCGCAAACTTAAAGAAACCGGCTTAGCCAGGGTTTCCACCAGGTTTAAAAATAAATTCGGTCCGGCCAGTAAAATCTTACCAAGCCAACCCTTAGCCGCAAACGGATGCGTAACAAATTCTCTGAGGTAACCCAGTATGGTTGGTTTTTTTACGGTGAAGCTGTAGTAAAACACCAGAAGCATGACCCCGAAACTCATACCAAAGACAATGTTCAAGTCGGTGGATGGTACAATTTTCATGTACTCAATACCCATTAAAGTACCGAGCCAGGGAATTAAATCGATGGGCATTAAATCCATAAAGTTCATCAACCATACCCAAATAAATATACTCAAAGCCATGGGTGCGACTAATTTACTGGAACCGGTAAAAACATCATTGACCTGGGTATTGACGAATCCCAAAATCATTTCCACAAAATTCTGAGTTTTGGAAGGTACGCCGGAAGTGGCTTTTTTCGCCACACTGCGGAAAAACAAAAGATATATAACCGCCAACAAAATGGTATAAAACACGCTGTCAGCATTGATGGTCCAAAAACTGCTGCCTTCAACAAGTTCCTGGGTATTGTTTACTAAATGGTGGCTGATGTAATCACCAGCGCTGCCGCCACTTTCACCACTTGCCATCGTTTATCTCACTTAAAAGAGGTTAACAAAGCCACCCAAAACGCCAACAGGGTGACAATAAACCCAATTAATAATGCCATTAATTGGAATGAAAACTGTGTGATGGCCAAATAAAACAAAGCGCCAATCACCATAAACTTAAGAATTTCACCTTTGACCATCTTGCCTATCATGGCTTGATCTGGCGAAAACGGCCAGGCCACGACAAAAGCAAAGGTCAAGGAGCCCAAAGTACTAATAATCGCACCCACCAGGGCTGAAACCGCCGCCGATTGGCCTTGAAACAGCCAAAAAAATACGGCTGTCAAAACACCAATCATCATTTGATAAAGGGGTATTTTAAAAACCGTTTTTTTGGCTTCTTGCCAGGAAAATTCAGTGGTCATTAAGGCCTCACATCCTCATGACATCTAACCACCCTAAATGATGGATAGAATTGCCGTTGCTAAAAGCCGGTGCATTATAAAGGCTTCACCGGCGCAAAGCAACGTTTTTAGTACAATTTTACAGCTTTGAGGTTAATGTTTACCGTTGTCTTTTTTAGTCATTCCTGATAATGCTTTGTCGGTCCTACGTGCCCGCGGGTGGGCCCGGTCATACACCGCCGCTAAATGTTGGAAATTTAAGTGGGTGTAAATTTGGGTGGTGGACAAATCCACATGGCCCAACATATCCTGAACTGCCCGCAAATCGCCTGAGGATTCCAGCACATGACTGGCAAAGGAGTGGCGCAATAAATGCGGATAGACCCGCTGCCACAAACCTTGATGTTGCGCCCAATGCTTAACCCGGGCTTGAATACTGCGTGGTTTAAGCTGCCCCCCTCGGTTGGATACAAACACCCAATCAATGCTACTTTGGTTCAATGCATAACTTTCATCGCGCCAGTTGGTCAGCGCCGTCAAAGCGGCCTGACCGACCGGCACCACTCGAGTCTTCTGACCTTTACCCAATAACCTGACCAAACCTTCAGCCAGATTGATGTCAGACCATTGTAATCGACTTAACTCTGACAATCGCAAACCCGAGGAATAAAACAATTCAAGCAAAGCTTTATCACGGCGCTCCAAAACCGTGCGCTCCGGGATGGCCAACAACTTAAAAACCGTATCAACATCCAAAACTTCCGGCAATTTACGGCCAATTTTCGGGGCATTCACCAGGGTCACCGGATTGCTGGTGAGCGGACAATTGGGGGCTTGCAAAAGAAAATCAAAAAAATTAACTAAACTGGAACGGTATCTGGCCACCGTTTTAGCGGCTTTGCCCTGGGCCGATTGATGCCGTAAAAAACCGCGGACATCATCGCCAGCCACTTGTGAAATATCACCGCTTAACGAAACCGGCAAAGAACGGATAAACTGAGTGATGTCGCGACGGGCTGCGGCCACTGAATGGACAGATAATTGACGAATATCCTGTAAGTAACTGAGATACGCCTCAAGACATGGCTTGGCTTGAATCATTGTTTGGTTTTTGGACATTGGATTCTTTGACTTTAGCTTGTTGGGGGTGGCTCTGAGCAGCAAAGAAATGGCTAACAATATGTCCCAGTTTTTGTAATATATCACTGGCCGCATGGGGCATAAACTTATCCTCATCACAACTGGCGAATCCCAATAAACCGTATTGCGCCTGAGGACCTAATGGCATCACAATGGCCGAACGAATGTCCTTATGGATACCGAACATGGCCTCAATCTGAGATTGTGGCAATCGGCCGGACAGTGGTTCTGACTGATGCTGAAATACGGTAAACTGGCTTTTTTGAGCGGCCGTCAGCGCTTCACAATAATGACTTGGCTGTTGCGGTAAAAATTCTTTGCGGCAACTGAGTTTAAAATAATCACTGGCAAAATGTGATTGCACAAAGTCAATAAAACGGTTTAAAAACCGGTCACTGTCACAAACCGCCAATTCCACCAATAACTCATACACACGGTTCATCAGAGTCTCATTAATTTTGGCATGATGAATCAATTGTTTAATTTGATTCTTCAGCTGATGATTTTGTTGTTGCAGGGTTTTGGCCTGGTATGTGGCCATTTGCTGTAATTGGCCCTGTTCATCGGGCACCGACAACTCTTGTAATAAAGTCGGGTGATCCGCAAAAAAAGTTGGGTGGTCTTGTAAATAAGCCACAATATCTTTAGTGGAAATAGATTCAGTCATATATTTGTCCTTGATAAACCGATCTGGCCGGTCCGATGAGGCTGATTTTATCACATTCGGCGCTCAGTAAAACCTGTAAATCACCACCGGGCATAGACACTTTAATATCCTGCTGACCTTTAAAATAATGGCGCAGTACAATGGCCACCGCTGCCGCACCACTACCACACGCCAGGGTTTCTCCGGCGCCACGCTCATAAACACGAACACGCACATGATGATCACTGATAATCTGCATCATCTCGACGTTAATACCGCTGTCAAAATAAGCACTGATAAGCGCCGCCTTTTCGGCCAAAGCTTCGCCTTCAACATCGGCACTCAGGATGATGCAATGGGGATTCCCCACATCCACCAGATAAGCGGTTACCGGCATTCCCAGCAAACTAAGCTGCTTTTTTTCATACTGATAAGTTTGGGTAAAACTGACCGTAATGTGGTCATCATCCTGATGGTTTAGTTGTACCGGACCACCGGCACCTTCGATGGTTATCGGCATGGCCAGTTGCTTGTTCTTTAAATACAGGGCAATGGCACGTTGGCCGTTACCACATTGTTCAGCCGGACTGCCATCGGCATTAAAAAACTGATAATACTGGGTGTCCTGCTGTTTGTATAAATAAATCAGCTGATCAAAGCCGATACCTCGGCGGCGGTCAGACCAACGACGAATGGCCTGTGCAGTTGGCGGCAAAGTGCATGTCTTATCCTGGCAATCGGCATCCAGCAACATAAAATCATTACCTAAACCGTCCATTTTTTCAAATCGATACATCGGTTTCATGACCATTGGCATGGGATTTTGAGACACTGGTCTGCTGCCCGGTCTCTGCAGTGGGGTGGTATAAATCGCCTTTATTGCCACAGCCGCTTAAAATCATTAACAACAGCACTGCCGTGCAAATCAAAAATGCTTTAATAATGCCGCCTTGAAAGCAATTGTTTTTGTTGAAAATCATCATGGTTTTTGGTCTTCTTTTTGGACACGAGCTATAATAGAACGCATCCCCACAGATAACAACCAATAACATGCTCGAATACATCACGGCCGACACCGGCAATAATCCTGATTATGTCATTATTTGGCTGCACGGCTTGGGTGCTGATGGCCATGACTTTGAACCGGTGGTGCCACAATTTAACAACCCCAAACATGTGTTTAAATTTATTTTTCCCCATGCCCCGGTGCAACCGGTGACCATTAATGGAGGAATGGCGATGCGTGCTTGGTATGACATTCTCGCCATGGACATAAACCGTGAAGTGGATAAAGCCGGTATCGAGGCTTCCGCTGAACAAATAAATGCCTTAATCGAAGCTCAAATCAAGGCCGGTTTTGCGCCTGATCAAATCGTTCTGGCCGGTTTTTCGCAAGGCGGTGCCTTGACTTTGCACCTGGCGCTTACCGGTCATTATAAACTGGCGGCGGTCATTGCTTTGAGCTGTTATTTACCGATACCGCAGGTCTTGGATCGCGAACAATCTAAACACAATAAAACCACCCCATTTTTTATTGCCCATGGTCAACACGACCCAGTGGTACCTTACCAGCTGGGGATGCAAACACAGCAACGCCTTAAAACGGCCGGTTATCAGGTGGATTGGCACAGCTATCCGATTCAACATGGTGTCGATATCAATGAACTGAATGACATTAAAGCGTTTTTACTGCAGTTGCCATAAACGCCTTTTAAGCCATGATAAAGTCACCACAAGATGATTTATTTCGCCATGTCGAACACATGCAAGATCATCACCCGGACATTCAGATCCAATGGGTTGCTTGCACCGATTCAACCCAGAAACGAGTCACAGCCAACAGCGTTTTGATTGCCGATCAGCAACAAGCCGCCGTTGGTCGACGTGGCAACCACTGGCTAAGTCCGGCAGGCCAGGCCATCAGCTTATCGTATCGCTTCTGTTTGCCGGTAAAAATGGCGGCCTTAAGCGGCTATCAATTAACCGTGGCCTTGGCCATCACCGCTTGTCTGCGCAATTTTGGCTGCCCCCACCAACGCCTGTTAAAATGGCCCAATGACCTGTGTTTTAAACGCCAAAAATTTGGCGGCATATTAATCAATCTTAACCCCACCCAAAATCACGATGAAACCGAGGTTATTATCGGTATCGGACTGAACTGGTCTTTAACAGCGGATGCTTTGGCCGAGGTGAAACAACCCATTTGTAACGTACCTTTAGACAATAAGCCAGATCGCGGTGTGTTTATTGATCATTTGTTGTCACAGATAAAACAATCCAATGAATGTTTTTGCGAACATGGCCTGGCACCATTTTTGACTGATTGGGCACATCAAGACAGCTTGCTGAACTGTCGCTTGATGCTGCAGCAAGACCACCAGCAAATACACGGTGAATATGCCGGCTTGAGTGCACGCGGTGAGTTACAAATCCGCAGAAAAGGCCAAATCCTCCGTTTTGGCAGTGGTGAAGTTAAGGTTCGGCCATGGAAAGCCACGCAGTAGCTTGACCCGCCGAGCCGGATGGTGAGCAAAGTGAATCAGAGGTGTTAAGCACGAGGATATATGACATAATCGCCGTGGCGCCCACAGGACGTGGGTGTGCCGCGATCGCAGGAGCAATAGCGGCCCGCTTTGGTGACTACCGCGTCCTGCTCACGTCACGGACCTGCGTCCTACAGGTCACTTTTGTCTGGAACAAAAGTGAATGAAGTCCCAAGATTATTCCTTTATAATCTGTGCCTTCATAACCGGTTTTCTTAACCCCACGAATTGTTAATTACATGCGCTATATATTCATTGTCTTGTTATTACTTAATATCGGCTTTTTTATCTGGGTCGAACGCTTTAGTGCACCACCCAAAAAAGATTTCGTCGCCGTTGATTCCGGCGCTGAATCATTGCTGTTATTGTCAGAAATTGACAGCAGCAGTCAATCAAACACCACTGACCGCCTAACTAACGAAGACCGCAACCAGGTCACCGACTCAATGAATTTACGGTGCTTTGCCGCCGGCCCTTATGATGATGAAGCCACAGTTCTGGCCACCGCCGAAAGCATCAAATCACAGGTCCTGAAAACCACCATCCGCCGCTTAACCACCACCCAAGAGGCCGGTTATTGGGTTTATATCCCAGCTTTACCGAGTCGCCAGGAAGCGTTAAAAAAAGGTAGAGAATTGGCCGCTGCTTTTGTTAAAGATTATTATGTGGTCACCTCAGGCAATAATGAGAATTCAATTTCCCTGGGCTTATACCGCGAAATATTTAATGCCGATAATCGGGTTAACCAACTCAAGCAAAAAGGCTTTGCCGTGGAAAAAGAAACCCGGCTTGAACAATGGCCTGAATTCTGGCTCGACTTTAGCCTGGGCGTAGACAGTGCGTTTGACCCGCAAATATTGAACAGCCCCGACATCAATGTGAATGAAATTATTTGTCCCAGTAACAAAACTTCATGAAGGTTCTTTTATGCGACAGCAGCCACCCCAAAAGCTATGATTTTGACAACCTGACCCAGCACGCCATCGGCGGCACCGAATCCAGTTTGTTGCGCATCGCCGCTATTTTTGCCCATCACCACCAAGTAACGGTTTATCAACAAGCCCGACAGCAAGCTGCACAGCAAAACAATGTACATTTTATAGGACCACAGCAGTGCGACCAGCTTGAACCGGTCGATGCCGTTGTGGTGTTAAGAAAAAATCAAGAACTCAAATCCTGGCAACAGCGCTTCCCCCAGGCACGAATATATTTGTGGTTACACACTTATAAAAAATGGGAGTTTGTGTTTAAACGACTGCAGCAACATATTCGACAAACAGTTCTGATCGGTAACTCAAAAACCCATGCCAAACACCTCAATCAAAAACTGCACAACAACCCATTTGGCCGGTTGCTATCATCCATCGGTGTACCTGAATTAACCGTAGGTTATGGTTACAATCCGGTACCAAAACCCAGATTAATAAAACCAGTTAAGCGCAATCCCCATAAATTAATATTTTTATCGGCCCCGAATAAAGGTCTGGCAGAGGTTCTTGACCACTTCAAAAAGATTTATGCTGAAATGCCAAATATGCGCCTGTATATTGCCAACCCCGGCTACCGTGAACAAATGGCCATTAATCAGCCAGGTGTCGAGATTTTAGGGGCATTGCCACAAAACGAATTATGGCAACATGTGGCCGAAAGCCTGTGCGTGTTTTATCCCCAAACCAGTTTCGCCGAAACCTTTGGTCTGGTTTATGCTGAAGCCAATGCCTTGGGGACACCGGTTCTGGCCCATGATATTGGCGCTGCCAGAGAAATATTACACCCCAACAACCCGCTGATTGACTGCCACAACAGTGCGCTTGTCATCAAAACTTTACAGCAGTGGCAAGAAAAATTGCCGGCTGTCAAGTATCGCGAGATCTTTACCGATCAGGCCGTTTATCAGCAGTGGTCTGAATTACTTGGCCTCGAAATCTAACGACACGGAGTTAATACAGTAACGCAATCCGGTGTCGGTGGGACCGTCGTCAAAGACATGACCCAAATGCCCTTCACATTGGGCACACACCACTTCGGTGCGGCGCATGCCGTGGGAATCATCAAACACTTCTTTCACGGTGTCATTGGCCAAAGCCCGATCAAAGCTGGGCCAGCCGCAATGGGCATCGAATTTACTGTCACTGGTGAATAAGGCCGCACCACAAGATTTGCAGGTGTAGGTACCGTCTTCAAAATGCAGGTTGTATTGCCCGGTGTGGGGGTGTTCCGTACCCTTATTGACAATCACCTCATAACTGGTTTCATCCAATTCTTGCTTTAATTTGTCTTTGTGTTCTTGTTTCATATTAACCCGAATATTTCATATAACCGGTAAAAATAGACATAATTGTTGTTAATTTCATAAGCTTAAGCGAATTTTGACAAAATACATATTGTACCTGAATGGCTTTATGCAGGATATGCAGCCATTTTATCCCTAAATTCCATTCTTACATAAAATATTCGGGTTTACTCCAGTACCAATAAGTAGTTGCGGCCGTTACGGTAGATGTTCAACAACGGTGCATTTTTATTATTGTGCATTGTTTCAGTCATTTGTTTTAAAGTGGCGATGTCTTGTTTATTCACGGCGGAGATTAAATCACCGGCCCGTAATCCCATCTGCCAGGCTGCTGAGCCACGCACCACTTTATCCACCAACACACCTTGGTATTGCTGTCGATATTTAAAGGGAAGATTGCGTAATGTGGTGCCTTTTAACAGTGGATGTAGTTCATGTCCGCCCAACTCGTTGCGATCACTTTCGGTGATTTCAGTGGCGGTTTTTAAGCTTTGATTATCTCGCAGGTAGTCAATCAATACCGCGCTGTTTAAAGGCAATAAACCTTCAAAATTTTTAAATTGCTGCTGATTGTTAATTTTATCTCCATTGAGCTCAACAATAATATCTCCTGACCGCAGACCGGCACGCTCCGCCGGTGAATCGGGGTCCACGGCGGTGATGATAACGCCGTGCTTTTGCTTAACGTCAAAAGCCCGGGCCAGTTGTTCAGTGATGTTTTGTACACTCACGCCCAGAGAGCCGCGGCGCACTTCTCCATACTCAATCAATTGGTTCATCATCCGTTGAGCCAGGGTTGACGGGATGGCAAAACCGATACCAACATTGCCTCCGGAAGGCGAGAATATGGCGGTGTTAATTCCCACCAAAGCACCATTTAAATTGATTAATGCACCGCCTGAATTACCCGGATTAATGGAGGCATCGGTTTGAATAAAATTTTGATACCCCAGTCCGCTTAAACTGGTGCGACCCAAAGCACTGACAATGCCGGAGGTTACGGTTTGGCCCAAACCAAAGGGGTTTCCCACCGCCACCACAAAATCTCCGACTTTTAACTGTCTGGAATCGGCCAAGGATAAGGCCGTTAAGTTATCAGCCTCGATCTTTATCACTGCCACATCGGTGCCATCATCAGAACCAATCAATTCGGCATTGTAGGTACGGCCATCATGCAAAACCACCGAGATATCATCGGCACCGTTCACCACATGATGGTTTGTTAATATATAACCCCGCTCGGCATCGACAATAACACCCGATCCCAAGGATTGTGACACCCGCTCCTGCGGGGCGCTGGGCAAACCATAAAACCAACGATAAAATTCACTGCGAGAATTTCGGACATAGTGCACTGAGCGGGTATTGATGTTAACCACTGCCGGCGTCACCTGTTCTAAAATGGGCGCCAAAGATGGTAGCGACTGGTTACCCACAGCCGCCGGTAAAGCCGCCCGACTAAATCCGGTGATTGACATAAAAACGACAAATAGCGCGATAATATATTGTTTTTTCTTTATCATTTGTTTTAAACCAATTAATCCTATGCCTAAAAAGAGGTTTTTATCGTTAGAAAGTTCCCCTACAATCAAGGCTTCATCCTAAAATATCGCCAAAAGAAATTAACTAAACCTTTGTGCCAACCTTTATGTTTATAAAACAATTAGAACAACGACAAATTAAAGCCAACAGTTTACTGTGTGTTGGCCTGGATCCGCAAGCGGCAAAAATTAACACCCTTCAGCTTAGCCTCATTGACTGGTTATGTGCCATTGTTGATGCCACGGCTGAGCACGCCTGTGCTTTTAAACCACAAATTGCCCACTTTTCAGCACTGGCCGCTGAACAACAACTGACCGACATTATTACTTATATCCATCAAAATCACCCCGGCATTCCGGTGATTTTAGACAGCAAACGTGGTGATATCGGAAGCACTGCTGAACGTTATGCCGAAGAAGCTTTTGTTCGCTATCAAGCGGATGCGTTAACGGTCAATCCTTATCTGGGTGGCGATACCCTGACCCCTTACTCCCAATATACCGACAAGGGTGTGGTGATTTTGTGCAAAACTTCCAACCAACAATCCGGTCAACTCCAAGATTTGGTTTTACAATCAGGTCAACCGCTTTATTTACGGGTGGCACAACTGGCCGCCGAGCAATGGAATAACAACAACAATGTCATGCTGGTTGTTGGTGCCACTTATCCGCAACAGTTACAAGCCATACGTGAACAGGTGGGTGACATGCCTTTGTTAATTCCAGGAATTGGCGCCCAAGGCGGTGATTTGGCGGCCACCTTAAAGGCGGGCTTATTGAAAAATGGCCTGGGGTTAATTATTTCAGCATCCAGAAGCATTATTTATGCCGGTGGCGACATGGATTTTGCCAAACAAGCAGGTCTTGCAGCCAAACAATTAAAAACAGAGATTAATCAAATACGTGTACAAATATGACCGATGCCCTATTTATCCTGCAACACAATCTGGTTAAACTTTTCATATTCAAACCAATCTTTACCCACCTCAGGAATTGACAATGCATGACAAAATAACACCTTTCGGGCAAAAAATAACGCCCTTTATCATCATTGCCTTGGTGGTTGTTGCCTTGATTTTTATCATGCGCCTCTTTCGGGTGGAACCACAGACCCAGCCACGACAAGAGACCGGTTTTTTGGTTGAAACCACTCAAGTCCAGCCACAATCTCTGACTGTTCGGGTTAAATCTCAAGGGCTTCTTATCCCAAAACGACACATCGGTTTAGTGTCAGAAATCAGTGGTCGAGTGACTACAGTAAGCGACAGCTTTGTGGTCGGTGGACAATTCAAACAAGGCGATGTGCTATTGCAAATTGAGCCGGCTGATTACCAAGTGGCGGTTGCCAGAAGCGAAGCCAATTTAGCCAGTGCCCGCGCCAACTTAGAATTAGAGCAAGCCAAAGCCGAGCAAGCGGAAAAAGACTGGCAATCGTTTGGTAAGAAATCCAAAGCCAGCGATTTGTTATTAAACATTCCTCAATTAAAAGGCGCACAGGCGGCTGTTGATGCGGCCAAAGCCGACTTACAAAAAGCCCAAAGAGACCTCGCTAAAACCACCATTAGAGCCCCCTTTGATGGCACCATTCTGGCCAAGCAGGTTGATATTGGACAGTTTGTTAATGTCTCTGGTCAATTGGCTCGTTTGGCCGGAACGCAACTGGCCGAAATTCGATTGCCATTAACCAGCCACAATTTAAATCAGTTACAATTAACCGATGACAGCCGATTACCCCTGGTCGTATCCTTAAGTTTGGAAAATGGTTCTGAGGTGGGTCAAGCCCAACTGGTGCGCCTGGAACCCGAAAAAGATGCCCAAACCATGGTCACCTATGGCGTGGTGGAAGTGCCCAAGCCATTTAATTTGGGTTTGCGATTTAACAGCTTTATCAACGCCACCATCAGCGGACCAATCTATCAAAACGTTTTTGCGGTTCCCAGTCAGTGGCTACTACCCCAACAAAGACTACCGCTGTATCGCAATGGGCGCTTGCATATTCAGCCGGTGACGGTGATATACCAAGCCAATCAAACCGAATACATCAACCAAGGAC
>QQUO01000091.1 GCA_008501575.1 Pseudomonadota bacterium | reverse complement strand
CATACCGCTGCCATGAACAAACTCGCTGACACTTACCCACAAGCAAAACGGCTGTTTATATTAACCGCCACCTATGGTGATGGAGATGCCCCGGCTTCAGCCAAACAGTTTCTTAAGCGCCTGGCACAAGTTACCGATAGCCCGGCCATTCCTTATGTAGTTTTGGGTTTTGGCGACCGCCAATTTCCAAAATTCTGCGGTTATGCACAACAAGTCACAGAAGCTTTAGACAAAAAAGGCTGGCCGGCGCTATTGGCCACTGAGTTGATTGACCGTCAATCGAGTCAAACCTTTGCCCGTTGGGGTGAGGCCATCGGTCAGCAAATCGGCACCCCATTGACCCTGGATCACATCCCACCACAACCCAAAACCGTGACCCTACAATTGACAGAACGCATCAATTACGGTGAACAGGTACAGGCACCCACTGCTGTACTGCGTTTTAAAATGGCCAAACAAAGTGAGCCAAGCCGATGGCTGCTAAAGCCATTCAAAACCACGAAATTACCCCATTTTGAAGCCGGTGATTTGGTCGCTATCATACCGCCGGGTAGCCCCATACCCCGCTATTATTCACTGGCATCGGCTTCCCGCGAAGGCGTTTTGGAAATATGTGTGCGTCAGGTTCAGGGTGGTCTGTGCTCAAATTTCCTGTATAACCTAACAATCGGTGAAACCATTGATGCCTTTATCCAGGAAAACCCGCAATTTCGACCCGCCAGCGGCAAACAAGCGATTATCTTAATTGGTGCCGGTACCGGTTTGGGGCCATTAATCGGCTTTATTCGTAACAATAAAGCGCGCCATCCCATGTACCTGTACTGGGGTGGACGCAACCCAGATTCTGACTTTCTCTATGAACAAGAGCTTAAAACCTACCTTAGCGACCAGCGGCTCAGCGGTCTTAACACGGCCTTTTCAAGAATCCCTAAAGACAGCGGTTACGTCCAGGATAAATTGCTCACCGATGCCGAACATATCCGGGCATTGGTACAAAATAACGCCCAGATTTTAGTGTGCGGTGGCCGCAAAATGGCGGCCGGAGTCACCACTGCCATGAATGAAATTTTAGCCCCGATCCAACTCGATGTCACCGATTTAAAAGCCGCCGGACGTTACCGCGAGGATGTTTATTAACAAAACTTGCACAGGGGTGAGATTTATTGTTTTTGTCAGTACATTTCACTGTGTTTTACCGCCTGAACAATTGCATAATACCAGGAAGGCTTTTACCGTTTAGTTGGTTGGCAGGCATTGATGTCGAAAACAGCGGCCGCATCATCAATGTCTAAGATGACTTTGATATTATTATGGGTGCTCAGTTTTTTTAGAAGCGCTCTGTCATTGGGAACATGGTATATAAACAAAGGTACATTGGTGGTGGCTTTAAAGGTGTCGGGGCCAAACACAGGCCGGTTAATATCATCATATTCAATACCCATAACGGTGTGGTCCCCAAAATAAAAAACCATTTTATAAATATTCATCACAAAACTTGTGAATGGCCAATGATCCGGCGGTGGGTGGCTGTCAAATATGGTTTGAAATCCGGCAGAACGAAAATATGCCAGATTAATCGGATCGTGCCCTTCCACAAAAACGGCGTCATTATCACTGTAATAATCAACAAGTGAGCGTAGATTAACCGCAGCCTCTTTGGCTACGGATTTTGACAAATGCCGCATTTTTTTAAAATCCAGCCAGAAATAGCCTTTATGGCCCGTTGCTTTTAACAACTCTGCCAATGTCAGTAACTTGCCCTGTTTAAGGTTATAAGGATAATCGTGAGAAACAATGTATTCCTGGCGCTGTCGATCATAGAAAATATCAATTTCAGTGCCGACAGCACCTTGCCGAAAAGCCCGATTAACAGCTTCGATGGTATTGGCATTGTCAAATAGACCACCGATACGGGTATTGAGCCCCCGGGTGGCCCAAATTTTCGAACAGTTTTTTAAGGCTATCTGGGTCCCACGGCTTTCCAGCTGACGATTAACATAGTAGCTCAGCGAAAAATAGATGATCACCAATACAAGATAAATCAAAAGAAAACCCGCAAACAGTTTTCTTATAAGTGATTTTTTTCGCATGCTTCACTATTAAATTGTTTATCAAAGCATTCAGTAGGCTTCATTTAATTTACACCTGACTATGAATAAACAATTTAGAGTGGCTAAATGCAGTTAATCAATCGATTTTTTATTAATTGGTCTTTTAAATGCTATAAAACCAATGTGACGTAAAGATATAACCATGTTAACGTATTTAAGCGCGCAAGGATTGATAGTCCTCATGCTTGTCCATATAAGCATCCACAAAAGAACAACTGGGTATGATTTTAAAGTTATTACTTCGGGCATAATCCAACGCATGTTTAACCAATTGTGAGCCGATACCCTGGCCGCCGAGCTCTTTGGGCACAACGGTGTGGGTATATTCCAAAACATGATCGCCCTGCTCTTCATATTCCAAATAACCGGTGTGGCCATCAATATGGACTTCAAAGCGGTGGGTTTGTTTATTGTGTTCAATGTTGATACTCATATGATTACTCCTTATTTTCCAGGTCTTTAACATAGCGTTTCATTTCAGCAATTTCTTTTTCTTGGGCTTTAATAATCTCATCCGCCAATTGCCGTACCCTCGGGTCTGAAATATTGGCACGTTTACTGGTTAGAATGGCAATGGAGTGATGCGGAATCATGGCTTTCATCCATGAGACATCATCCACAGTGGTTTGTGAGCGCACTAAAAACAAGCCCCCGACAAACAACACGGCACTGCCGATAAAAACCATGGCATTGGCTTTTTTATTCGGGTATTTGTCAATCATAAATAACAACATCACCCTGGCCATAATGGCCCCCATTATCAGTGACATATAAGCCCGGGTTTCACTCCAAAAAATATGATCCCAGGCATAGTTATTTAAGTACATGGCCATATACATCACCACGGTGGACGTTAAAATCATCAATAAAAATCTTTTATACGTCATAACTTCCTCCTGTATGTTGTTGAATCTAATAATAATTATAACAAATACATGTTAATTTTTTATTGTGTTACAATTTTTATGACCAATGGATATGCGTTATCAACCACTGGCCATCGATTTTAGAAACCACAATGGTTTCCATGGAAATACTGACTCGTGCTCTGCCTGCGACCATACGGGTGTTTTCAAAACGGGCGGTTGAAACGGCCATATCACCACTGACTTTGACTTGATGTTCGATTAATTTAGATTTTATCTGGGCCAAATACTGCATATCGGATTTCATGTGGCCAGAAGCGTATTCCTCTAAAGACCGTTCAGCTTTACCGGACTCATAAATGAGGACATCATCGCTGAGCAATGAACGAACCGAGTCTGTGTCTTTAGATCTGAGTGCTTGGTGGAATTTTGTGACCACTTGAGCTGCTTCGGTGTCAAGCCCCACCATAAGATTGACTTGTTTTTCATTGAGGTGTGATTGCTGAGCCAGTAAATTAAAGCTCATAAAAAGCATAAAAAGTGTGCTAAATTTTATAATGTATTTATTGTTCATAGTCTGTTTCCTGTGGTTAAAAAAATTAATGAGATGTCGGTCCTACCCACGTCGTTAATAAGGCAGTGACGATTAAAATAGCCACACCAACACCAAGCTCTGCTTTAATGGAACTGGCGAGTGAATAGCGGGATTTAGTGGCTTTTAATAAGCCCGGAACCAATATAAATTTGTGATAAGCTGCAAATAATAACATCACAATCACTAACAACAGTTTAAATAGTAACAGTTGTCCATAATTTGTATGCAATAGTGCGTCTAATCCAATGACTAAATTAAAAGCCAGATAGCCCCCTGCTGCGATTAATAAGGTCACCATGACCAAGGCCATTTGTCCAAAGCGATGCATGACATGGGCCACCGCCTGCGACTTAAATGTTCGGCATATAACAATTAACGGCCATAATAATCCGAGCCAGCCAAAAGCCATCAGCACATGCAAACCGATGGTAAAGTGGGCTAAGTTTGATAATTCTGATACATGACCTGAAGCTGAAAAAGATAAGCCAATCACGATTAAATTAAAGGTATAAATGACCATGATGAGCACCAATAACCTCAGACTGGGTTTATTCACATGACGGTAGATCAGCACCAAACTAAGTAATGACATGATAACGGCACTGGCTCGCCAGATCGTCATTTCACCCACGCCTGAACGCCAAATAAGCTCGATATAAAATTGATCGAAGGCACCACTAAAACCGTTTTCTGCAAAAACAGCGACTTGAATAAAAAAATATGCGGTGGTTGCCAACAGGGCTAAAAACAGGCCGATATAACTGGTTTTTTTCAGTTGTGCCAAAATGGCTTGATTAAATCGGCACAAAACAGCGATAAAAGGTATTGCGACAGCTTGGGCAAAGCCCGCATAAATCAGCAGCTTGGTTACCAGTGTCGCAATGTCCCAAATAGATGATGGCATGAATCAGTTTATTTCAGTGATGATTAGCGTGTTTGTTAGGCTTAGACTGTTTCAGGGTAAAGGTAAAATCACCTTCACCCTTGTGACCGTCACCACCCATAATGGTCCACAAAACCGTGTAAAGACCATTGTCTAAATCATTG
>QQUO01000194.1 GCA_008501575.1 Pseudomonadota bacterium | reverse complement strand
AATGAAGCGTTATACTTATTTACCGCCGGCGTATTTAGGTGTGGCTTTTTCGTTCCCAATTCCGATGGTTTATGCACAAATAACCGGGACTGTGCCTAAAGAAGCCTGGTTGCTGTTTGTGGCGAATATTTTATGGACCATCGCTTATGACACCATCTATGCCATGGTGGATCGCAAAGATGATTTAAAAATCGGCATTAAATCCACCGCCATCTTATTCGGTGATTTGGATCGCGTCATCATCGGCATAATTCAACTGTTAACGGTGTTCGCTTTTTACCTGTTCGGGCAACAAACGGACATGGGTGGTTTGTATTATCTGGCCGTAATTATTATTATTTGGCTGTTCGCCTATCAGCAATTATTAATCATCAGCAGAAACGAAGAAAAATGCTTTAAAGCCTTCTTGCATAATAACTGGGTGGGCATGACTTTATTTGTGGGAATTATTACTGATTTCTTAATCAAGTAATAAGAAAATCATTAAAAAAAAATAAATAAATTAGTATAAGATAGATTAAAAGTTGGAGATTATTTTTATGCATTACAAAAGCTTAGTTCTTGTTCTTTTCTTTGTTTGCTTTAATGTTCATGCAGAAACGCTTTATTCTGGTACTGTTGTTCCTGTCAGATTAATGAATAATGTCAATGCTGATATGGATATGACTGGGGAAACGGTATTTTTTGATGTTACTGAAAACATAATTGTCAAAAACAAAGTACTCATTCCAAAAGGGCAAATTATTCGGGGCTATATTGATGAAGCCATTGGTCGTAAAAGTTTAGGTAAAGGTGGCAAACTAACGTTAAAGCCTCGCAGTTTAACATTGGATGGTGGCATGGCAATTCGGTTCGAAGAAACACCATTAAGCCACGAAGGTCGTAAAAGAACAGGTGCAACTGTTGCTCATGTCGTTATGTGGGGGCCATTGGGTTTATTTGCTAAAGGGCGTGCTGCATTTATGTTTCGAGGGACTGAATTTGATCTGGTTGTTGATAAAGATTATGAGGTATCTGAATATCAACCCAAAAAGACAGAACGAATAGATTATAAACCGTTAAAAGCATCCTTTAATAAATACAATAAAAAGATTAACTATAGAAAGGGGAAAATTGGAAAAGATTTTAAACTAACCGTGATTGATCCAACTGATTTCAACATCAATGATTTTAAAATTGTTAATGTTGATGGCATGGATTTACCTGAACCAATATTTCCTATAAATTATGAACAAGATAAAAAAAATAATCAAAACATTGTGTTGATTTTTGCTTTTGAGGACATGCTTAAATATGCCATTCCCGGACTAACAACCTTCACTATTATGGTAAATAATTATAAAGGAAAAGCGACTTTAAGCACTGAATGGAAACTCAAGTAAAATAAACCACAAAAATCACCTATTTTTAGCTGTTTTTTTGTCAAATTCACTTGAAATAAATATTATCATCCCGATATATAACGTTGAGGCTGGTGGCCGAATTCGGCATCAGCTCATTTTAAACGACTTGGCCAATAGGCAAGTCACTATTTTAAATAACGTATTGCTTAATAGGAGAATATGCTATGAATTTCGATTTAACACCTTTATTCCGTACTTCAATCGGTTTTGACCGTATGGCGCAACTTTTAGATCAGGCCAATCGCATTGATCAAACCCCCAGTTATCCGCCATATAACATCGAACACCTGGATGAAAACAACTATCGCATCACTTTGGCTTTGGCCGGTTTTAGCGAGCAGGATTTAAACATCACAACAGAACAAAATACCCTGACTGTCAGCGGTAAAATTGAATCTGAAACTGAAGAAAAGGACAAAAACTTCATCCACCGTGGTATCGCCACACGCTCATTTGAGCGTCGTTTCCAATTGGCTGACCATGTACGCGTGAAAGGCGCCAACATGGACAATGGCTTATTGCACATCGAGCTGGAACGTGAAATTCCAGAGGCGATGAAACCACGTTCCATTGAAATCAGCAATGGCCGTGGTCGTCAAACCATTGAACAAAAACCAAAAGCGGTGAAAGACGATAAAAAACATATCGCCTAATCGCTAACGTTTTGACCAAAACTAAAAGCCCGGGCTTATGGCCCGGGCTTTTTTGTGTTACCAGATAAACCCGACTACTGCCGGGTTTATTGGATTACGATTTACTCACAAGCCTGCTTATCAAAACCATCTAAGAACAGATAGTCATGCACATGGATTGTTATACTGTGAGGCTCACTGGTATCGTTACCACCATTGGCTGTACCACCATCATCCTGCATTGAAACCGAAACCTGTGCTTCACCTGATTGACCGGTAAACACATAGCTCATTTGCCCGGTGTTATCCACATCAACAGAGCTTAAGACACCATTGGGATCTGCATCGATATTCACCAGCATATCATTCACTTGCTGACTATTATTTTCTGGAACATTGCCCATATCCATTTGACAAACAACCGTCCGTGAAGGTGGATTAGCCACTAAATCTAAAGACATATAAACCGCTTCATTGGTGGTCATGCTAGGCTGATCATTAACACAATTAACCGTTACATAGACCGTGGCTGTAGAACCACCATTTAACGTATAAGTAAAAGAATCAGCACCACAATAATCGGCATCGGGTGTGTATTCAATCGCTGTTCCATTAATGACCATACTACCATGACTTGCTACGCTCATTGAATCGATGGACATAGGACCGCCATCAACATCTGTGTCATTGACCAAAACGTACAAGGAGTTATTGGTAGAATCTTCATACACAGTAGCAAGGTCATCAACCGCCACCGGATCATCATCAACACAGCTGACGGTGACGTTCACCGTGGCAGTGGAACCACCATTTAAAGTATAGGTAAACGAATCAGATCCACAGAAATCGGCATCCGGTGCATAGGTCACAGAGCTGGTTTGATTCACCACCGCACCATCTGAACCTTGTGTCACGCTCATAATATCCATTGGACCACCATCAACATCGGTGTCATTGGTCAAAACATTAACTTGCGTAGCCGCATCATCTTCTGTCACGATTAATACATCATCAACCGCCACCGGATCATCATCAACACAGCTGACGGTGACGTTCACCGTGGCAGTGGAACCACCATTTAAAGTATAGGTAAACGAATCAGATCCACAGAAATCGGCATCCGGTGCATAGGTCACAGAGCTGGTTTGATTCACCACCGCACCATCTGAACCTTGCGTTACGCTTATAATATCCATTTGACCGCCATCAGGATCGGTGTCATTGGTCAGTACATTGAGAACAGTCGCCGGATCATCTTCTGTTAATGTGACGTTATCATCCACAGCCGTTGGATCAACATTCGCCACAGCACAATGATTACCAGTGTTGGCAAAAGATTCAAACTCAAGCCCCCAACTGGTTAAATTACCATCAATCCACTGGTCAATATCATACACTGTCAAGGTCCATATGCCATCGGCATTTTCACCATCAAAGGCACTGAGTGGATTACTGGGTTGATAGGTACCACCATCAGTGGGCGGACATGGCCAATTACCCGGTGTTGCCTCATCATCAAAATTCAAATCAAAATTATCTGTATTGCCACAACTGGATGCCATAATCCTAACTGTTGTGCCCTCGGGTGAGGTTAAATCCATCTCAACATCAGCCATGTAATTATGAGTCCCAGCAACATTGAGTACATTAACATCGCTTAATACACCGACGCCACTGATGGTCAATGTTGAGGTGTTGGATGAATTGTCGATAATGGTTTTAGGCACATCTGTACTCGGAATTTCACCGGTGTTCTGACCGCTACCGGTATAAAAACGACGTGATAAAGAAGTACTGCCATTACCACAAACATTACTCGGCGTGACGCGCCAGTAATAACAGGATTCCGGGTTTAATTGACTGGTGGTAACCTCTGTGACACCATTTGAGGTGTTACCTGAAAAATCAACACTGCCAAACCCGGGATCATCGTCCACTTCAATCAAAAAGTCAGTGCCAAAGTTTGAACTCCAGCTTAAAGTCGGGGTGAAACTTCCCGCATAGCTGTCATCAGCGGGACTGATTAATGAAGGCATCGATGGAGAATTTAACACCGACAGGCTTAAGGCCACATCATCGGTTTCACTGCTATTAACACTGTCTGTACCCGTGGCGGTCAGATTATATTGACCTGCGGTCACACTTGGGATATTGCCAACAGTTAAATTTGTAGTATTGGCCGGACTGGCCACCGGATTCACTGAAAAATTACAGGCTGCACCACTGGGACAGCCACTGACTGACATATTGGTGGATCCGGTAAAATCGGTTAAATTCAAAACATAATCAATTGATGATTGATTACTACAAACAGCTAAATCTGGGTTATTGGCCGTTAACTGTGGCCCCACATTAACCACAGCCAATGCCGCAGCCGCATCCAATATTCCATCACCACAATTAGAGGTATTACAGGACGATCCACCCGGAAAGCTTCGTGCTGAGACTTTAATTGCTGACTCAACCTCAGCCGGCGTTAAAGCAGGATTAACACTGTACATTAAACCCGCCACACCTGCCACATGGGGAGCCGCCATAGAAGTGCCTTGATAGTAAACATAAGTATCATTGCTCGGTGTGGTTGTGCC
>QQUO01000186.1 GCA_008501575.1 Pseudomonadota bacterium | reverse complement strand
ATCTGTGCCACATTGGGGCTCAGTTAAGCACATGGTGCCTGACCACTCGCCGGTGGTTATTTTTGGCAATACTTTGGCTTGCAATTCATCACTGGCAAAATGTTCCAGTAATTCACGGGCGCCATGGGTTAATCCGGGATAATTGGACCAACCTGGACAATAAAAAGTATTGAGCTCACCCAAAATAAGCTGTAACCAATAACTTAAACCCTGGCCGCCGTACTTGGGGTTGCCATCCAAAGATGACCAGCCGGATTCACAGTAGTTTTTATAGAGTTCTTTAAAGCCGTCGGGGGTAAAAACCTGATCACCTTCAATGCGACAGCCTTGCTCATCGGCCGGGTTATTTAAAGGGCCCACGAATTCATGTAAAAATTTCGATGCTTCATCAAGGACAGTGACAAAAGTTTCGGCGTCCAACTCTTCATGAACTCCCAGCTTCTGATAGTGACTGGTCAAGTCCAAAACTTCATCTGCAATAAATTGTATGTCTTTAATTGGTGCGGGTAAATTAGCCATAATCAAACGTTCGTATTAAAAAATTCATTTTATCACTGAAAAGAAGTAATTAAAAATGAAACCGATAAAACCACGACTGATTTGGCCGCATTATTGATTTTAATCAACCTTCCGACATCTGCCTGGTTAAATGGCAAACCCAGTGATCAACCCGAGATAAATATTAAGCCCCCTTCAGCAATGTCTACCGGCATTCTTTGCAATGGCAATTGAGAAATAATTTTAGCGCAACATTGCAACGGTTTATTTGAGTGGAAAAGTCAGCCCTTTACGGATCCAAACACATGTTATCTGAAGTGAGTAAGCTAGCCTGATAATAAAGCCCGTTGATAAACATTAAAAACAGATTCTGCCTGAGCCACAATTAACGCCCGGTCTGAAGTCAGCATTGATTGCATCACCAAACCCTGAATGGTGCCAATAAACAACAAGGCAGCGGCATCAATGTCTAAATCCTCAGGTAATTCGCCATTACCTTGCCCGGCTTCCATCACCAAACGTAATTTAGCGGCATACTGGATGATGAGTTTTTGGACCATTTGCTTCGGTAAACTGTCATTATTATGTTGTAACTCACCAAATAGAATTCGCGGAATACCCGGGTGCTTGCTAACAAATGCCACATGCGCCATAAACATGGCTCTGAGTTTTTTGATCGCTTCGGTTTCAGATTGAATGGCTTTGTCAATGCGTTTCATTAACTGTGCAGCCACCCAATCCATGACTCCGGAAAATATAGATTGTTTTGTGGGAAAGTGTCGAAATATGGCACCCTGGGTCAAACCCATGCGATCGGCCAAAGCTTGCGTAGTGATGGCATTGGGATTGCGTTCAGCGGCTAAATCGATCAGTGTCTCGACGGTTTCTAAACGACGCTGTTCTGCAGTTTTATTTTTAGTGGGAGTGTTCATAAATTATTTGTTAGTAAGTACTCGCAATCTTTTCATGTTTTAAACCATTTGTCAAGAACTGCTTATAATTATGTGAATAAACCATTCGTAATAAATTGTAAGCCCAATCTAATATGAATTTTAAATCAAAATTTATTCCGGTATTTTGCGCCTTCATGCCATTTGTTTCGAAACCTTCTTTGTTTTCAGGACTTTAGCCTGTCCCCTGATTCAATTTGCACCGGGCTGTGGTGACACATCCGATCGATATCATCTTTTACATCTGAATATTGTTGTGCACAGAAAAAGCAATGACCGACGCTTTCACCGACGCCGTCGCGTGGTTTAATGGGGTCGCCTTTATTAACTTTGATGGTGGCTTTGGTTAATGTGGGATAGTCGGTTTTATTCGGCAGAGACACGGCCTTAACGATGCCTGCGCCGGGATGCAGTAAAACAGCGCCACATGCCCGAACCGGCTCCGACGGTAGCTTATCGACCGGCAGGCCCAGCTCTATTTTGACAAAGACTTCCCAGGGATCAAAGTCATAGGCACACTTGATTAACTCCATGATATAACCGCCCGGTGGACGCAAGGCAACTTCACCGAACAGCGTGGCTTTTTTGTCTCGGTAATATTCAAGGTGGGTTAAACCCCACTTGATATTGAGTGACTTGATGACCTGAACGTTCAACGACCGTATGGCTTTAATTTCATCCGGTGGGTAACCGGCAGGGACAATATTAGCCACTTTGTTGGTGTGGTATTCCGTGATGCTGGCAAAGATGATTTCACCGTTTTCGATAAAGGATTCAATACTGCCCTCAGCGGCATTGATATATTGTTCATACAGGCGTTGAGTCGCCAGCAGCGGGTGTAATTCAGCAACTGTTTTGGCAATGACAACGTTGCGTCCACCGGAATTTTTACGGTCCTTAACGACCACAGGCAGCCCGAGCTTTTTGACCAGTGATTCTGCGGTTACGCCCTTACGGTGGGTGACGAAACCCGCCATGGGTATATCGTGATCGCTCAAGTATTCTTTCATGGCCATTTTATCGGTACAACGATTTAACAAGGCTTTGGAAGAACGCCGGGCATTAAAAATTCGTCTCAGCACGGCTGCCGGAAAAACCCCAGACTCGGTACCGGCGATGACATGGCTCGGGGTATTTTTCAGCTTTAATCCGTTGCTGTTTAAATCATTAACGTTCAGTGCTTTGTCTATTTGAGCAAAGGGCATTATGACAACCTCATCGACACCGGCGGGTGGTGTTTTAACGGGTTTCTCTGTCACAATCGAATAAGGTATAGCCATTTTATACAGGGTTTTAGCCAATTGTTGGCGATAGCCGATCATCAGAATAAAATATGAAGTCGATGGGCTCATGGCATGACTTGAGTAAAAATTATTACAACCATTAAAGCGCAACCCGCCAAAATAATAAATATAAATCTAGAAAAATAATGAGATGATTTTCTATTTGCCCATAAAAAAAGTCTGTGCAATAAACAGACTTTTAAAAGTATAGATAAACTGTTTTAAAACGGTATTTCATCATCAAAATCATCGTAATTTGGACCAGATTCGTTTTGATTTTGGCTTTGATTGTTATTTTTTGGGGCTGAGGGCATGTTGCCACCGCCTCCTTGGCCAGAGCCAGGTCGGCCACCAAGCATTTGCATTTCGTTGGCCATAATTTCGGTGGTGTAGCGATCGGCACCGGATTTATCTTGCCATTTATTTGTCCGTAATTTACCTTCTAAGTAGACTTGTGAGCCTTTTTTTAAGTATTCACCGGCGATTTCAGCCAAACGGCCAAAAAATACCACGCGATGCCATTCTGTTCGTTCCTGCTTATTCCCATCTTTATCATTCCATGCTTCGGTGGTGGCCACAGAAATGGTGGTCACCGCAGCACCGGCAGGTGTGTAACGGACTTCTGGATCTTGACCTAAATTACCCACTAAGATGACTTTATTGATACCTCGTGCCATGTGATTTTCCTGATTAAATAAATGTAGATTATAGAGTTGTTATTGTACCTGTTCAAGTGACAATCGGATACCCGAAGTGTCGCTTTTGTATACACTTGTAAGAAATTATTGACATGTTCATCAGAAAATGACGGCAGATTTACCGCCATAAAGTACCCATAATTAAAAAAAACATTTAATCAGGGAGGCACTATGTCTAATAAACAATCAGGATTGACTTTAATCGAAATGATGATTGCATTGGCGGTCATTGGAATTTTAACCGGGTACGCGGTGCCCAATTATCAACAGTTCAAGCACAACAAAATGATGAGTACGGAAATTAATCGGCTGATCGGCAGTTTACATTTTGCCCGAAATCAAAGTATTATTTACGGTACTCAGGTGGTGCTATGTCCGAGTCAATCTTTACAAAGCTGTGATGCAGTCAGTCACTGGCATAAGGGTTGGCTGGTCTTTAAAGATGATAATCACAACCGAGAATTGGACAGTGATGAGGATATTTTGACCGTGGAGCAAGCCATGCAGAACTCATTAACAGCGGTGGCTTCAGTGTATCGGCAAAAAATTCGATATGACCGATTGGGGGCATCTCCGGGCACCAATTTATCCATTCGGTTTTGTGATTTTCGCGGCGCTGATCATGCCAAAGCGGTGATTGTTAATAATGTGGGTCGTCCCCGGGTGGCTGACAGTCAACATTGTTAAGCAATAAGCCCCAAACTAAACGGTATTTAAATTCAAGCCGTGGTAAAACTTTCACCACAACCACAGGAACCGGTGGCGTTGGGGTTTTTATAAACAAATATCTGGTTAATACCTTGCCTTTCGTAGTCGATGGTGGTGCCCTTAACTTTATCCATATCCTGTTGTGGCACTATTAGGGTGATGCCGTGGTCTTCAAAAACCACATCATCATCCTGTTTGTCATGGGCAATACTGACATCGTAACCCCAGCCGGAACAACCCATTTTTTTAACTTTAACGCGAAAGCCAATGGCATTGTCGTCTTGTTGTAAGAAATGTTGAATGCGATGAGCCGCTTGTTCAGTAAGTTTTAGTGACATTTTTAGTATCAAATTAGAATGATTCAATAATGATGGCGATTGTACCATTGTTCAATGGTGATTAAAGTCAATGAATTTGTCCAAAATTAAAAGTGATGAGGCCTTTGTATAAGTCATGGGACTTTGAGAAATGGGCTGAAATTTGCCACATC
>QQUO01000054.1 GCA_008501575.1 Pseudomonadota bacterium | reverse complement strand
AACCAATCCCTGCCCTCAGGTACTGACACCATGGACACCTTTGGCCTGTTTGCAGTGACACCCATTGGCTTGGCCTTACTGCTGTCAGGCATTATTTATTTTCTGGTTTTAGGTCGATTTTTGCTGCCCAAGGAAAAAGCAGTCAAGCATGTTAATAACCACCGTTCTGACGCCTATTTCAGAGAAAACTACAACATTGATAAAAACATCACCGAAATGATTGTTAACAAGGACAGCCCTCTGGTCGGCAAAATGATTAGAGAAATGGAATTTGATCCGCACATTCCGCCGGTGGTGGCGCTGTTTAGTGACGGCGAATCCACACTGGCACCGCCGCGAGATCGATTTATCTGGAATGGTGCCACCCTGGGGGTGATGGGCAGCCCCGATGAAATCAAAAAATTTGCCGAAGAATTTAACCTCACCGTATTACCAAAATTAAGGCATTTTAAAAACAGTTTTAACCCATCAATTTCAGGTGTCTCTGAGGCTGTGATTATTCCCGGCTCCCGTTATTTGGGCACCAAATTATCGGAATATCACTTCCGTAAAGAATACGCCATCACCATTTTAGCGGTGTCTCGAAATAATAAATTGTACACCGGCGAAGCCATGTACGACTTAGAACTGCAATTGGGTGATACCTTTATTATTCACGGCCGTTGGAATGATCAAATTGGATTAAGCCGCTCCCGCAACTTGACTCTGGTGAGTGACGCCCCCAGCGAACAACAGCGACCACAGAAAATCCCCTTTGCCCTCTTATTTTTTGCCATCAGTCTCAGCTTAGTCATATTCACCAATATGCAGCTATCTCTGGCATTACTGACCGGGGCCGTTGGCATGATTATATTTGGCGTACTGAATATGGATGAAGCCTACCGTGCGGTCAGCTGGAAAACCGTGTTTATGCTGGCCTGTTTAATTCCGTTGGGATTCGCCATGGAACAAACCGGCACCGCTGCCTGGATAGCCCAAAACACCATCGCCGCCCTGGGCGATGTGCCCCAAATTGCTTATCAATTGACCCTGGCCATTTTGGCGACCATTTTCTCATTACTGATGTCCAATGTCGGCGCCACCGTATTACTGGTGCCCTTGGCCATTAACATGGCCCTGGAAACCGGCGGTAACCCGGCCATGTATGCCCTTATCGTCGCCATATCCACTTCCAATGCCTTCTTATTACCCACCCATCAAGTCTCGGCTTTAATCATGGGGCCCGGCGGTTATGCCGTAAAAGATTTCATCAAAGTCGGTTTTTTTATGACTCTTATTTTTCTGCTGGTATCATTAACGGTAATCAACCAGCTTTTTTAAGCGCACAAGCGCGTTCCAACTTCATCCGAAACAACTGCTTTAACAAAGTAATGTTATTGTCATGGACAGCTTTATGACAAAACTGACAATCAGCCAATTGCTCAATTATCTGCTCAATCTCCGCCATCACAAAATTCAATTCTTGTTGATTCATGGTTGCTCTCCTTTCTCTCAAAGCAGCCATTATTAAAGCAAATCAATCACCATAAAAATACCGCAAAAGGTCGATTCGCTTGTAGGAAAATGTCGATTGGGATGTCGATAATGTCGATATAACAAAGAATTTAAGTGGTTTTTTTACTTTTTAGGTCATTTATAAATCTATACATTTATAAGCTGCAATGATGTATAATAATTGAGGAAACCCTTGTTGGTTCGCGGATTAAGTTTAAAAGGCTTAAAACTAATTTATCGTTAGTACATCAGATGATAATCGGTTTTCTATTTATACAGTGACTTGCCTCTAAGAAAAAGTCGGAAAATATAACTACGTTAAGCCGTGTATTCGACTGAATTTTCTGTCTTCATTAGTGCATTTAATTCTTTTACTCAATGACCCTGAATTTAGCAAAGGTCACTTATGTGTGTTGAGTGTAGAAATTTAATGAAAGGGGTGCAGCCATGAAGCCATCATGTATATATAAAATCATTTTAATTTTTCTTTCAGTCGTCTGGATTAGTCCTTTGCATGCTGCGAAAACAGATAACACTGTTTCTGATTCGAGACAGCAATTAAAAGCCATTATTGCTAATGACACCATCATCGCTGACGATGGCGCTGCTGATGATTATTTTGGTGGATCTGTCAGTGTCTCCGGTACCCGGGCGCTGGTGGGTGCAGAGGGCAATGATGAAATTGGAAACTATGCCGGTGCGGCTTATGTGTATGAATTTAACGGGACAGATTGGTCGCAAATGGATAAATTAACCGCCAATGATGGTGCCGCTTATGATTATTTTGGTGGCGCTGTTAGTCTGTCAGGTAACACGGCGATGGTGGGTGCACGGGGTGAAAACAGCCTGACAGGGGCTGTTTATATTTTTGAGTTCAATGGTCTTAACTGGGTTCAAATTGACAAACTCACTGCCAATGATGCCGCATCCGGAGATGAATTTGGCAGTTCAATCAGCTTACAGGGTGATCGTGTTTTAATTGGGGCCCCACGAGATGATGACAATGCCTACAATTCCGGCACTGTTTATATTTTTGAATTTAATGGTCTATCATGGAATCAAGCCGGAAAACTACTCCCTGATAATACAGTGTTTGAGGAGCTTTTTGGTTCTGCGGTCAGTTTAGATAATAATCGCGCATTAGTTGGCGCTAGTAATGGCGTTAACAGCAGTAATGTACGTACAGGTACTGCCTATGTGTTCCACTTCAATGGTTCAAGCTGGAATCAAGCAGGGAAATTCAGACCCAGCGATGGCACCGCAACCAATTACTTTGGTTTTTCGGTCAGCCTTTCCGGAGATTACGCTTTGGTCGGTGCCCATGGCCATGGTTTTTACACGGGTGCGGCTTATTTATATTATTACGATGGAAACAGCTGGGGGCAAGAAGTTAAACTGACCGGGGATGACTCTGAACTGGAAGATGCTTTTGGAATCTCTGTTAGCTTAAATGCTAATCGGGCACTGATTGGCGCCTACCGTGGAGACAATCTCAGTCAGGTTGATTCTGGGGCCATCTATATTTTTGACTTTAATGGAATTATTTGGGCACAAAGTTTGAAACTATCAAATAACACCAACGGTGCGGCTAATGACTTTTTCGGGCGATCTGTCAGTTTATCAAATAGCTGGGTGTTATCCGGTGCAACCGGAGGCAATGGCACAAAGGGTATTGTCCATATCTATCTTGATGACCCCGTTTATATGGATGGTTTTGAATAAATAGCCATACAGTGACGCCATTAAATCGCTACTGAGCAACACAACTGCCTGAGTCGGTTTACAGCTTTCCAAATTAGGCTTGTGATATAATAAAGCGTTTTTATTCCTGATTAGAGATATGATTAAATTGGTGTTGTTGCGACATGGTGAAAGTGAGTGGAATTTGGCCAATCGATTTACCGGCTGGAAGGATGTTGATTTAACGGAGACCGGTCGGGCGCAGGCGAAACAAGCCGGTGAATTACTGGTTGCTGAGGGCTTTGAGTTTGATCAGGCCTATACTTCTGTGCTTAAACGCGCCATTAAAACCTTACATATTACCATGTCTGAACTGGATCAATTATGGGTGCCGGTGACCCGCAGCTGGCGTTTGAATGAACGTCATTATGGCGCTTTACAAGGCCTGAATAAAGCCGAAACCGCCGCTAAATATGGTGATGAGCAGGTACATATTTGGCGCCGCAGTTATGCCACACCACCGCCAAAACTGGATTGGGATGATGAGCGTAATATTGCCGGTGATCGGCGTTATGCGTCTTTAAGTAAAGAACAAATTCCTTTGGGTGAATGTCTGGCGGATACCGTGGATCGGGTGATGCCATATTGGCAGCAGGTGATTGAGCCGGAGATAAAACAAGGCAAACGATTAATTATCGCCGCCCACGGAAATTCATTACGGGCCATTGTGAAATACTTAGACAATGTTTCTGATGAGGATATTTTAAAACTCAATATCCCCACCGGCGTGCCTTTGGTGTATGAACTGGATAATGATTTACAACCCATTAAAAGTGATTTCTTAGGCGACCCCGATGAATTAAAAGCGGCCATGGAAGCGGTGGCCAATCAAGGTAAACAAGCCCAGGGTCAATAAAGCCAAAAAAATCAACCAGAGAACCCATCATGACCGAGCAATACCCGCTATTAGATCAGATTAATATACCGGCCGATTTACGCCAAGTAAATCAGGACCAACTGCCACAAGTGGCCGATGAGCTACGGACTTATTTAATTAATCACATTGCCCAATGTGGTGGTCATTTTGGTTCCGGCTTGGGTACGGTTGAACTGACCGTGGCTTTGCATTACGTCTTTAATACCCCCGATGATCGCATTGTTTGGGATGTGGGTCACCAAGCCTATCCCCATAAAATCCTGACCGGCCGTAAAGATCGCATCACCACCATTAAGCAAAAAGATGGTCTGGCGCCTTTTCCCAAGCGACCGGAAAGTGAATACGACACCTTTGGTGTGGGTCATTCATCAACTTCGATTGGTGCCGCCCTGGGTATGGCTTTGGCCTCACAAATCAAAGGCGAACAACGGCAATGTGTGGCCGTGATTGGCGACGGCGCCATGACCGCCGGCATGGCTTATGAAGCCTTAAACCATGGTGGTGAAGTGGACAATGACATTTTGGTTATTCTGAATGAAAAC
>QQUO01000163.1 GCA_008501575.1 Pseudomonadota bacterium | reverse complement strand
TTGCTACGGTCATCACTTTCTCCATGTAAAAACACCATCCTGACAGGTTTAAAACTAAAAATCTGTAGTGATTATCGATTCGGGTTGTAAGAAATTTGCTACAATCGATGCGTGTCCCCGATTATTCTTTGTAACATCTGTAGTTTCTAATGCTATTTTGCAAGGGTCAATATCAGAATTGACTGGTGGGAAATTTGCTAATGGAGCCATGACAGCAGCGTTTAGAGTTTCGTTTAATGACATATTAGAAAGCTCTGTTGAGCTCGCAAAAAGATGGAATAAGGTAGGTGGGCTTTTAGAACTGAAATATGCAGTTAGAAAAATGAGTGATAAACATTATAAACAATTTGTATCAGGAACAAGTTTAGAAGTAGTGGAATCAGGTATTGGTTTTGGGATTGAAGAAAGCAGGCTTTCTTTTGAGGGCACTATAGCACGTGTTGGCATTGCTGAACTTGCTGCGCTCAATAAGGCAGCGTTAAATCTCACAGCTGATGCAGCAGAAGCCATAATTACTAAAGGTTTAAAAAGATATGGAGCAAAAATACCAACAAAAAAGGCTTTAGCATATTGGGCGATTGATAAAATTGGTCTTTTTGAAAATGATATTGATGCTTTTAAACTAATCGATGTAAGTCTTGAAATTGCTCAAGATTATAAAAACACTAGAGAATTATTTAGTGTAATGTTTGAAGACAAAAGTGTTTATTCACGTTTTAAAGATATGATGAGGGAGTATTAATATGAGAGTCATTAAACTAATTTTTTGTACTATATTGTTTTTTAATATATCTATAGTTTTTTCAAATAATAGTTCTGATTCAAACAATACTTATTTGAAGCTTTTTGATTCTGTAGGTTTGTCAATACCTGAATGTATGGATGTTAGTTTTGAATATAATGGACAAAACATCGAAAGGCTTAATTTTGATCGGAACCATCATAAACAAAATCCGTGTCAAAATAAATTTGCAATAGAGTTTATAAGTATTGCAAATTCAAATAGATACGATATTGAATTGAATGCTATAAAAAACAAACTTCATGCATTTAACGAAGATATTGAGGTCACTATTGCAGAAAAGGTCCATACACAAGACTCAGTATCAATTTTTATAAGGCAAAAGTCGAATCAAAATGAAAAAGATAATTTATATATTGAAATATTGATGGCTGACAGTTCAATTACTTTTATAGAAAAGGGTTATTGTGAACTGTTAAAAACGTTATTTAATCAAAACAAAAAATTATCACAAAATATTCTTTTTGGTTTAAATTGTGCAACCAATAATGCAATCAAGAAATGATTAAAAAATTTGAGAAGAAATAATTTATTAATAGTACCGAAAGTGTATGTTAGGTAACAGATTACAAAATTAAAGGGAAATAATCAGGGACATGCACTGAAATAGCTTATTTGAGCAGAATATTTTATTAATTTCTAGGCTAAAATATTACATATGTTGATGTGAATTTGAAATTTTGAAGCTTAAATTTAGGTGTTTGTATAAAAATGGCTGCTTTTATGGATTTGGCTTGATTGTGGCCGAGCGGTATGGCTTCACTGATGTGAAGTATAAAAAAGAATTTGTTTGATTTAATCTATTCGAGAGCTGGTTTTAAGCGTATTCCAACTGACCAAGACCGTTTGGTTTTACTTGAATATTCTTTGAGCTGATTGACTGTTCCAACGGCTGAATAACCCACCGATTTAAAGCCCTTTAATTCATCAATCTATGTATTCGGATTAAGCTCTAATTCGGTTAAGGCTAAACCTAATTTGTGAGAAATATAGCCCGCTTTGGTCTCTACCGCATCCTGCTCACGTGACACACCTATATCCCTATAGGCGTCGTCACGGATTATACGCCCGGTTTCATCAACCATATCAATATAACTCGAAAGATAATAGGGCAGATCATTATCACCTTTACCGAAGGGTAAAAGGTCAGTTGATATAGACTCAATTCGTTCTTTTATTGATGTGTATTCTGAATCACTTAATGACTTGGCCATACATGCTCTAATCGGATTTAAATCAACGTAAGCCATGCATGTTAAAAGTGCTCGTTCATCCAGTAATGCTTGACTCTTGAACCGAGATTCCCAGAAATGGCCAGTGCATCGGTCTTCCTCATTGGCCATTCTTGCTATGTACTCATTTACTGACTTCATAAACCATGATATTGAGCATAATCTCGACCGGTATTCAGAGGCATACTTTTGAACCAGACGAACTGATGAATCATCTAATTCATCACCTCTCAAATAGCGATCACACATAACAGGTAAAGAGTATAAAGATTGCCAGGTTATAAGTACTTGTCTATCGGTCCAATTACCATTGGAGCCAATCTTCAAAACAAGGTGGTAATGGTTGCTCATGACAGCGTAAGAACAGATATCAATGGCGAACACTGAAGCGACCTTTTTGATACGGCCAATAAGCCATTTTCTGCGGTGTTCAAAACTACGTCCTGATAACTCATCCTCACCGCATAGGAATGCTCTTCTAACACACCTTGAGACAATGTGGTAATAAGGCGTATCTTCAACGCAAATTTGTTGGCTTCTTGCTACGGTCATCACTTTCTCCATGTAAAAACACCATCCTGACAGGTTTAAAACTAAAAATCTGTAGTGATTATCGATTCGGGTTGTAAGAAATTTGCTACAATCGATGCGTGTCCCCGATTATTCGATCGATGCGTGTCCCCGATTATTCGTAAATGCCAATAGAAAATAGCAAAATTATAGACCTTATTGGTCGTAGTAAAAATAAAGAAAATGAAGTTATTCTGACAATATCAGATCATTTAGATTGGTCAGAACCTGATGTTCATTTACACTTCTTACAAGATAAAATCAATATGTACCTTGCTTATATAGAAAGCGGTGAAATTTTAGAAAAGTATCCTGATGCTGAAAATTGTATATTGGTCATTAAAGTGGCAGCTAAATATCCGCTTACAGAAGAAGCAAAAGAGTTTTATAATTGTGTAAAACCTATTATAAAAGAAGCTGGATTTAGCCTTAAGTTTTCTCTAATTAAGTGAAATTAATCAATCACTCAGTCAGAATGTTAAAGGTTAGGTTGAGGTATACCCGAAAAAACGGACACTGAGATAAGGGACTATTATGTAACAAATAAGAGTAAAGGGTCTGAACCTATTATTCGTCGATTAATAATCATGGACAGTCATCAGATGAAAGTCGTAAAACGAGCCATGATGCTAAATTTTGACGCAAAATAACACCTAAAATTGAATGTTTGAGGTTAAGTAAATTTGGTTAAGCATGTTAATATCCTGGCTTTTGCCCGGCCTCTTAAGCTCGCATATTTTTCCATCATTTATGTTTGTATCCGTTTAGTTTACAAAATGACAGGGTGTTGGGTTTGGGATAAAATAACTCCACTTAACCCGAACAATTTATTATGTCTGAACTTGTCACCCATTCAATAAGTAACGGTATCGCGACCATCACTATGGATGATGGTCATGCCAATGTGGCTTCACCTGATTTTCTGGATCAGCTCAATCAGGCATTGGATGCGGCTGCGGCTGAACAAGCCGCTGTTATTTTGACCGGGCGGGCTGAGGTGTTTTGTGCCGGATTTGATTTGAAGGTATTGCGTTCCGGTGTGGGTCATGCGTTTAAGATGTTAATGGGTGGGTTTTGGTTGACCTATCGTTTGATGTCGTATCCGCATCCGGTGATTGTGGCTTGTAACGGTCATGCCATCGCTTTGGGTGCGTTTATCTTGTTGGCCGGAGATTATCGCTTGGGTGTGACCGGTGATTATAAAATTGTGGCCAATGAAGTGAAGAACGGTCTGACTATGCCGCATTGTGCGTTGCTGTTATGCCGATATCGTTTGAACCCATCGCATGTTCACCGCGCCATGCTTTTGTCTGAGGTTTTTAATTCAAAGCAGGCGGTTGAGGCGGGATTTTTGGATAAGGTTGTTGCCGCCGATAAACTATTGCCAACGGCCGAACAATTGGCGAAAGAATACCTTGAACTGAATCAATCAGCACACAGTGACAGCAAATTACGCATGAGAAAATCATTTTTACGCAAGCTCAAACGTGCCATCAGAGCAGATCGACGTGGTTTTGTGTTCATGGGTTTACAGCGTATGTTGGTTAAAAGCAAAAAGTAGCATCTGGCATTTGAAATAAAAGGTCTATGCTTGCCTTTCAGACTTGCTGTCAGTTAGCTTGTTTTTGGTTTTTTGTTAATGGTTTTCTTATGTTTTAAAGCAGTGTTTGTGCATGTAATAAAACCGGGTATTTTTCTGTACAGGCTCAAGAAATCGTGCTATACCTTTATCCAACAGGCAATCTTGCCTGTTCTTTAGTGGGGAAAAATCATGAAAAAAATCAATTTTTATATGGCCTTTTTGGCCTTGTTATTTGTGGGATCGATGGCGCAGGCACAAACCTGGGATAAGGATCAAAGTGAGGTGTGGCAAATGATTCTGGCTTCTTATGTTGATATTGATAATAAAGATGTTAATTGGTCTGAAAAATGGTCAACCAAAGATGCCTTGGTGTGGGGCAATGCTTATCCCATGCCCCGGAATATCGCTTCGGTGAAAAGGTGGGATGCTTATCAGTTTCCACTTTCTGAGAATATGGTGTCTGAGTATTCTCCTGTGGGTAT
>QQUO01000034.1 GCA_008501575.1 Pseudomonadota bacterium | reverse complement strand
GGGTTTTTGGCAATATAATCCTGATGGTAATCTTCTGCCGGATAGAATTTATCCAGCGGTTTAATGGTGGTTTGGATTTGACCAAAACCGGCGGCTGTGAGTTGTTTCTGGTATTCATCACGCAGGTTTTTGGCCAATTTTAATTGGCTGTCATCCGTGGTCAACAAAATGGATCGGTATTGCGTGCCGATGTCATTGCCCTGACGGTTTTTTTGGGTCGGGTCATGCAACTCAAAAAAATGTTTGATTACATCCTCGCTGGACAATTGATTGCGGTTATAGCTGACCTTGACCACTTCGGCAAAGTTATTTTCATTAAAGCGGTTCTGCGCCTGGGTAATGGCCTGATAAGTCGGGGCAATACCCTGTCCATCCGCATAACCGGACACCGCATCAATGACACCGTCTAAATTTTCATAGAATTTTTCGGCACCCCAAAAACAACCCGAACCCAGTACCAAAGTGGCCACATGGGTACTGGCTGTTTGTTCTAAAGCCGCTGGATGAATGTCATTGCTTTTGCCATCTGCACAAGCAGCCACACTGAATACCAGCAGACTAAAAATGAGACCATTGATGCCTTGTTTAATCATAATAATTTTTTATGAGGATAAGTAATTATTATAGACAACATCGCGTGAAAAAATGTTCAATAAAGTCGCTTCTGTTATGAATGGCTGACGACCTCACTCTTTATTGAGTTCTGTCGATCGTATTAAATCTGCCAAATACACGGCATTAATTAACCAGCGCTGGGTGCCATACCAAAAGCCCCGGAAATTGGGATTAAACCCAAACTGAATAACACTGCCACGACCCATGCGCTCAGCAATAATTAACGGCTTTTCAGTGAGTTTTTCCTGCCAATAATCGGACACATAACCGGCGGCTTCGACGTTTTTTGCAAGCCGTAAAGGCGTGCTGTATGGGTTGTCAGGTTCTGTCAGAACCACATCGCCTTGCATCAACGGGTATTGGTTTTCATGAAAGGTGCCAAATGACAGAGGATGGGTTAAATCGGCTTTGGCGGTGACGATGGCGCCACCCAAGATACGCTTGGCCTGGTCTGCTTCAAAATCCGCATAAGGCTTTGCTGCCACAGTTTGTTCTTTCTCTGCGTTATCTATATCCGGGTTGTCTTTGTCATTTTTTTCCTGGGTGACTTTGTTATCTTGAGAATCATCTGTTTGGCTGTTGAGATGTTGATCAGCCCACAACGCACCGTTTTGCACGCCTATTAAATGGCCACCATTATTCACCCATTGGTTGAGGCTGTCACTGTGCTGTTCGGTAAAATCTTTATTATAACGGCCATCAGGCATAATTATGTGGGTGTATCGATGTAACGGTACTTGACTGAGTTGGTTGAGGCGGACTTTAGTGATGGGTAGATGTACCTGGGTATCAAATAAATGCCACATGCTGCCTGCCTGGTAGGCGTTTATGCCACGACCCACAAGCATCAACACCTTAGGTACATTAACCTGTTGCACCTGCGGTGAGCCAATATCGATGCCACTGTCGGCCTGAAAAGTACGCAAGGCATGCCATTCAACAGCAAATTGATCACTAACAGCACTCAATAATGCAAACAAATCATCTTCTGATTGATCTTTGACCGGCAACACAAAACTACCGGCCGGTAATTTTTTACCATCGACGTGCAGCGGTTTAGCACTGATGAAGATGTCTTGTTGTTGCGCCAATAAATAATGTAATGCCGCCGGTGCATTAACACTGTGCCAATTAAAGGCAAATGCCACGGCATCTTTTTTATAACCATTTTTGCTTTTTGGTACATTAAATTGGTCATTACTATCAACACTGCCGGTCACCGGCGCCCAGGCTAAACCCCATGCCATCGGTAAATTCCACGCCGAAACATCGTAAAAGGTGTTATTTTCAAAGCGTTTATCGGTGGCAAACAGGGACTGGATAAGGGTAGTTTGGGGTTGCTTCAAGCTGATATAAATTGATTGATCTTTCTTGAACGTGTGCTTATTTATGGTTTGGCTGGTGGCCACATTCTGGGCTTTAATCTGATGCCGGTCCAAAAAATCCAATAATTGCACAGCCCGCTCAGGTTGATTGGAGACATCCACCACAAAACCATTCATATTTAATTTTGCCGCAGCTTTCTGGGCATTGTCATAAAAGGAACTCTTGTGACTGATAAAATCATCGCGCAAAGCGTGGGCACCCACTAAACTGGAAACCGCGGTGCTGAATTGATTGCGAATACCGGCGGCTAAGCTGCGTTCGCCATTCGGTGTTTCAATGACACCGCCCTCGGCACGGGCTTGTTCAAATAAAACACCGACACTGCCCTGTAAATCAGGGTAAGTCGAACCTTTGCCGGGATAAAAATCATCAAAACTTTCTCGGCTGTAATAACTTTGACCGACCTTATCCAAGCCTTGGGCATGATAATCGGCCAGTTTTTCAGTTAGGGTCACATTGTTGTCAATAATTAATGGATTTTTGCGCTCTGGCACACCCGGTTGAAAAAAGAAACTGCCCGCTGAGCCCATCTCATGGTGGTCAGTGATTAAATGTGGTTGCCATTTTTGATATTGAACAATGCGACCACGTGATTCGGGTTGGGTTAACAGCAGCCAATCCCGGTTTAAATCAAACCAATAGTGGTTGGTGCGACCGCTGGGCCATTGTTCGTCATGCGACATATCATACGGATCTGTGACCGTGGCCCTGGATCGAAAACTATTGGCAAAAGTGGCAAAACGATCAAAACCATCGGGGTTAATGGTGGGATCAATTATTATGACTGTGTTGTTAAGGGCTTCTCGAATGATTTGATTGTTGGTTGATAGCACATACCAGGCATATAAAACCGACGCATTGCCACCGCTGGGCTCATTGCCGTGTACACTAAAACCTTGCCACACTTTCAATAAATCTTCACGCTCCGGTAACTGCTCAAATTGCTGCATATTTTGTTCGCTGCTGATGACCAGAAGCACTAAGCGCCGACCTTCATGCGTACGGCCATACTCAACCAGCTTCGCCTGTGGTGAACTGGCTGCCAACATGCCCATATACTGCACGATCTGGTCATGGCGTAGATGTTGGTCACCCAAATCTTGGTTTAGCATACTACTGGGAGAAGGGATACTGGCGTTGTAACGTTCCCCCTTGGGCAAGTAATAATCAATCGGTTTGGCCACCAGAGTAGTGGCCATCATGAAACAAAAGAGGGCAATTATTTTTTTTAGCATGGTTTTTTAATTAATTCTGTTTGCTTCAATTCTATGGCACGAATACGCTTTTGTCTAATTTGATGTCCTAACTTCTCGCCTTCATAGCCGGCTTCGATTAAAGGCTTAATGTCAACCGCATTGGCGGCTTGAAATAATTGCCGCAGTTTATCAGCTTGCGGATAGTCCTGAAAATCATCACCCCAGCGGCCGGTGGCATCTGCCTGACAGGCCTGCACAAATTGCTCAAACCGTTGCGGTCGGCGATAGGCATCTAAATCCTGAAACAGTCTATTCACAGTTTTTGCACGGAGTTGTTCAATGGTGTGAGCCTTTAAATGTAATCGACACACCAATTCTGCCAATTGCTGATAACTTTTTGGCACCTTTAAGCGCTGACTGACCGCTCGCACCAAAGGCACACCGGTGGCCTCATGGCCGCGGTGACTGGGCAACTCATGTTTCGGGGTAATGCCTTTGCCCAAATCATGCACCATCACTGCATACGCCACTTCATTGCTTAAATTTTTGGCATTATCAATCGCCAGTAAAGCATGCACCCCGGTGTCAATCTCCGGATGCCACTGGCGGGTTTGTGGCACCCCGAAATAAGCGTCGATTTCCGGCAACAGTTGCTTTAAGGCGCCAGATTCACGCAAAGTCCAGAAAAAGGCTGAAGGGGTGGTTTCATTGAGGCTGTTTTTAATTTCCTGCCAAATGCGTTCAGGCGGCAGATCTTGTAGTTCATTATCGGCCACCAATTGCTGCATCAGGATAACGGTTTGAGGATGTACGGTAAATCCCAAATGGGCAAAACGGGCCATAAACCGAGCCACCCGCAACACCCGCAGAGGGTCTTCCGCAAAAGCCGGTGACACATGACGCAAGATTCTGTTCTGTAAGTCGGTTTTGCCTCCCCAGGGGTCAATAAGTATGCCGCTATCCTCATTTATGGCCATGGCATTAATGGTTAAATCACGGCGCTGTAAATCCTCTTCTAAAGTCACTTGAGGTGAGGCATCCACCGTAAAGCCATGGTAACCACGCCCGGATTTGCGTTCCGTTCGTGCCAGGGCGTATTCTTGTTTGCTTATGGGGTGTAAAAACACCGGAAAATCATCCCCCACCGGGATAAATCCCCGATTAGTCATGTCTTGCGGGGTACTGCCCACCACCACATAATCACGGTCTTTAACCGCAATATTCAGCAACTGATCACGTACTGCACCACCAACCAAATAATATTCCAGTCCGGTTAATGGCATAAAGTGTCCACCCGTTGCATGGGCAACTGCTTATTGGGCCACGGTTTACTGCTTCGACCATTAAGCGGCATGGTTGGCATCCAATGACTGATGCGATGTGGACGCCCGGAATTTAACCAGTCATAAATCACCACATTCTATAAAATTCGTGGGATGTAGTCACGGGTTTATCGGTAGGGAATGGTCTCCAACCAAACATCCGGT
>QQUO01000166.1 GCA_008501575.1 Pseudomonadota bacterium | reverse complement strand
AAATCCATCCACAATCAGCGAGATGGCTTCCTCTTCAGGAATGCCGCGCTGCAGACAATAATTCATTTGATCTTCAGAAATCTTCGAGGTGGTGGCCTCATGTTCTAAAGTGGCCGTCATATTGGCCGATTCGGTGTAGGGGAAAGTATGGGCGGCACATTCTTTACCAATAAGCAAGGAATCACATTGGCTAAAATTCCGCGCGTTATCGGCACCTTTAGCGACCCGAACAATACCACGGTAACTGTTTTGGCTTTTACCCACAGAGATGCCTTTGGTAATGATGGTGCTCTTGGTGTTTTTACCGATGTGTATCATTTTAGTGCCGGTGTCGGCTTGTTGATGATTATTGGTTAAAGCCACGGAATAAAACTCTCCACTGGAATTGTCTCCACGCAATATACAACTGGGGTATTTCCAGGTAATGGCTGAACCGGTTTCCACTTGAGTCCATGATATTTTGGAGTTTTTACCGAGGCAATTACCTCGCTTGGTGACAAAGTTATAAATACCACCCACACCGTTTTCATCACCGGGATACCAGTTTTGTACGGTTGAATATTTAATGTGGGCATCATCTTTGGCCACCAATTCCACCACCGCGGCATGCAATTGGTTTTCATCACGCATGGGTGCGGTACAGCCTTCTAAATAACTGACATAAGAACCGGGTTCAGCAATTATTAAAGTCCGCTCAAATTGACCGGTGTGATTGGCGTTGATTCTAAAATAAGTGGACAACTCCATGGGGCAACGGGTGCCTTTTGGAATATACACAAATGAACCATCACTAAACACCGCGGCATTTAAAGCGGCAAAATAATTATCACGCGGTGGCACCACTGTTCCCAGGTATTCCTTCACCAATTCGGGGTGGTCTTGCACCGCTTCTGAGAAAGAACAGAAAAAGACACCGGCTTCAGCCAGTTCCTTACGAAATGTGGTACCCACTGAGACAGAGTCAAACACCGCATCCACAGCCACACCGGCCAGTCGTTCACGTTCATGCAAAGGCACACCCAGTTTTTCATAGGTTTCCAGAATCTTCGGATCCACCTCATCCAGAGACTTGGGGGCATTTTCGGCTTTGGTCTTGGGTGAAGAATAATAACTGATGGCCTGAAAATCTATTTCCGGGATGTTAAGTTTAGCCCAATCGGGTTTTGGCATTTTCAACCATTGCCGGTAGGCATTCAAACGGTATTCCAGGAGCCATTCAGGTTCTTTTTTCTTGGCGGATATTAAACGAATGGTGTCTTCGCTTAATCCGGGCGGAATGGTCACCGATTCTATGTCGGTGTAAAAACCTTCCTTATAGCGTTCACTGGCACGAGCCCGCACCAGCTGATTATCAATCGCAACTTCGTTTTGTTCACTCATGGTTTTATCTGTAATGTTATTTTTTTGTGTTCGTCCATAATTTCACTGACCGTGACATTTTGTAAGGCCTGCGAAATTACCTGGTTGACGCGACGCATTCCGGCACTCATATAACAATGACTAATCAGATTACAATGACCCTGGTCATCGGCACATTCTGTCAGAGCCAAGCGCCCTTCCATGGCTTCAATCACTTCATGCAAGCTGATATCGCGTTTTCGTTTGATTAAGAAATAGCCACCTTTGGACCCGCGCTTGGAATCAAGTAATCCAGCTTTACGCAGTTGTTTTAAAATCTTGCTCACCGTGGGTAATTCAAGCCCCACCCGGCGCGCCAAATCATCGGCAGAAACAGGCTCAGACGTTTTCTTTAACGCCATAATCAGCATAAATCCATATTCTGTTAATCGAGCCATCTTAATCATGGCGCCATTTTAACCCATATAGGACTGAATTAGTACCATATATTAAAAACGAATTCATTTTCTTGACTTCAGTCATACCACCGCAACTGTTATACTGGCTGCTTTAAATCACAAATTCATCATGATCCGTCATTTATTCAACCCCAAATTCATCGCTTTATTACTCATCTATGCCAGTCTAATGAATGCCCACAGTGAAACTGTCTTAATCAAAAACATACAAGGCTACTCTCATAATGGCCGACAACTCATCAAATTACAGTCGTTGGCCTTTGACAGCCACAGTGGTCGAATTTTGAATCACAACAACGAGCAACAATTTGATCGGATCATTGATGGTAACAATCAAATCCTGCTATCCGGTTTGCATGATGCTCACGGCCATGTTCTGAATTACGGCTTATCGCAGACTCAGGTTCAGCTTCAAGGTATCGAGGACTTTACCCAAGTCCAGCAAACCATCAAACAAAGCCTTAAAAAACACCACTCAGGTGAGTGGTTGCTGGGTCGTGGCTGGAACCAGGCCTTATGGCCGGAAAAAGACTTTCCCAGCCGGGAAGACCTGGACGCGTTGTCCATCGAACAACCCCCGATTTGGTTGACTCGGATTGATGGTCATGCCGGCTGGGGTAATTCAGCCGCCCTCAAAGCCGCCGGCATCACCCGCGAGTTGGCAAAAGACAATGATCTAATTCTTAAAGACAACAGCGGCGAGCCCACCGGTGTATTCATTGACAATGCCATGGAATTAGTGACCCGTCATATTCCGGCGATAAGCCAACAAAGTCAGCATCAAGCCCTCCAAAAAGCCTTTGCCGATTTGGCCGCAGTGGGTTTAACTTATGTCCACGATGCCGGCATCTCAGCCAACAATCACGCCTTGTACCAGAACATGGCTGAAACAGGCCAAATGCCAATCCGAATTTATGCCATGTTGGCATCCCAGACTCCTGATTTTGAACAGCTACTTAAACAAGGTCAGGTTAACATCGCCAACCGCTACCAATTACGCTCAGTGAAAATGATGGTGGATGGTGCTTTGGGCAGTTATGGTGCTTTATTACACGAGCCGTACAGTGACAAAGCCGAAACTCATGGTGCCTATGTCCAGGATTTAGCCACATTAAAAGCAAAATTAAAACCCACCGTGGCCGCCGGTTTTCAAGCAGCCATTCATGCCATTGGCGATCGCGGCAATACTGAAGTTATTGACTTGTTGGCACAACCCACAGCATTCTCAAATGTATTACGTCACCGCATTGAGCATGCCCAAATTATGCGCCCTACTGACATTAAACGTCTGGCAGATAATCACATTATTGCTTCCATGCAACCGACTCATGCCACCAGCGATAAAAACATGGCCGAAGATCGCATTGGCCCGGATCGCATGGCCGGCGCCTATGCCTGGAAAACTGCACTTAATAACCAAGTCCACCTGGCCTTTGGTTCAGATTTTCCGGTGGAACTGATTAATCCATTTTTCGGTATACATGCAGCGGTCACCCGCCAGGACCGTGAAAACCAACCGGTTGGCGGCTGGTATCCTGAAGAATCCTTGTCCATCGAAGAAGCCTTTAAAGCCTTCACCATCGGTGCCGCTTATGCCGCTAACGATGAACAAAATAACGGCTCCTTAGAAGCCGGCAAATATGCCGACTTTATTATCATTGATCAGGATATTTTCAGCATTGACCCGAAAGACATCTGGCGCACTCAGGTACTGGAAACCTGGGTTAACGGAAAACAAATTTACCACAAAAATTAAGACAAGGTATCAATCGGGTGGCTTAACGAAACGAGTGATAGCCACCCGGTAAACCATTTGTTGAAAAAACACATTGCCATAATTGGTTTTTTCTGGCGCGAAATGAACCGGCACATGACAGTAAGTAGTAACACCATCGACGGTAAAATACATCGTCATAATTGTGCTTAATCATATGCCAGCTGGTGTTAAAGTTTTCATACCAGGCCATTAAGGTGGTGTCGTAATCAACCCCAAAATTATGCCAATCCTCAAGCAGCAATAATCCTTCTGAGTTGGTGGTTATCTGTTGGGCGGATGGAATCATCGAGTTGGGAAAAATATACTTGGCAATCCACGGATCGGTTTGGGTAACCGAAATATTACCACCGATTGTGTGCAATAAAAACAAGCCCTCATCGTGCATATTTTTTCTCACCATCCGAAAAAATTCAGCGTAGTTTTTATAACCGACATGTTCAAACATGCCCACCGAAAAGATGCGATCAAATTTTTCATTCAAATTACGATAATCTTGTAAGCGAATTTCGACGGGTAAGCCATGACAGGTTTGTTGTGCTAATTTTTGTTGCTCTTTGGAAACGGTCAGACCGACCACCTCCACATCATAACGTTCTGCTGCATACCGGGCCGCACCACCCCAACCACAACCAATATCCAACACCCGCATTCCAGGTTGCAAACCAAGTTTCCGACAAATCAAGTCCAATTTATGTGCTTGCGCTTGATCCAAATTATCGGCTCGCTGCCAATACCCACAGCTGTAAATCATGCGTTTATCCAGCATATGTTTAAACAGTGTATTGCCGATATCATAATGTTGCTGACCAATTGCAAAAGCACGCGCCGGCTTCTGTAGATTAATAAGTTTGGACTTCATCACCAACCAAACATCTGTCAGACTTTTCACTTTCTGATCAAGATTGGCATTCAAAACACGATAAAAGAACTGATCCAAATGTGCACAATCCCACCATCCGGCCATATAAGACTCACCCAGGCCCAAAGACTCCTGCGCCAACACCCGGGCATAAAAGTGATTATTGTGCACTTGTATATCCCACGGTCGATCACCATCAATACAAACATAGGCTGCCTGTAACCAACGAATCAA